>JBEKHU010000207.1:0-6092 GCA_050012115.1 Bryobacteraceae bacterium
TTCTACGGCTGCTCCGAAAACGCAGTCAAAACCCAGATCTGGATCGCCATCGCTGTCTGCGTCCTCGTCGCCATTGCCCGTAAACGCCTTGGAATCAATACATCCCTCTACAGCCTGCTGCAAGTGCTCAGCCTCACTCTGTTCGAAAAAACACCGCTCGCCGAGACCCTGGACCACCCCCAAACCACAATAAAAACCAACCCTGACTACAAACAGCTGAATCCATTCGAGTTTTAACCGGGCAGGCGTGAAGGGGGCTTCGGTTTTCTCCCGCGGCGCTGCAGCGGTGGTTCAGGATGGGGTGGGTGGCCCGGGGCGGCGGCGGGCATCGCCGAAAAGGAGGCAAAGTGCAGGGGTGGGCTGGAGCGGGGGACTTGACGGCTTATGTATGCTTAGGGTGGGAAGCCGGAATTGCTGCGGACCGGCGAGTTTGACCCACCATCCTCCTTCTAGTAGCCTGAAACCGTCCTTATGCCAAAATCTCTGGTCATCGTCGAATCGCCCGCCAAGGCGAAGACGATCGGCAAATACCTGGGCAAGAACTTCGTGGTCAAGGCCAGCCTGGGCCACGTCAAGGATCTGCCCAAAAAAGATCTCGCGGTCGATGTGGAACGCGATTTCCGCCCCACCTATGTGGTGATCGAGGGCAAAAAGAAGCTGATCGACGAGCTCAAGCGGAGCGCCAAAGACGCCGACGCGATCTACCTCGCGGCCGACCCCGACCGCGAAGGCGAGGCGATCTGTTTCCACCTGCAGGAAGAGCTGCAATCGAAAAAGGCCGGCGGCCCGGAGATCTTCCGGGTTACATTCAACGAGATCACCTCCAATGCCGTGAAGCGGGCCTTCGACCACCCGCGGCAGGTGAACACCGCCCTGGTGGACGCCCAGCAGGCGCGGCGCGTGCTGGACCGGCTGGTGGGCTACAAAATCTCTCCGCTGCTGTGGGACAAGGTCCGGCGCGGATTGTCGGCGGGACGAGTGCAGACCGTCGCGCTGCGGCTGATTGTCGAGCGCGAGCGCGAGATCCGGGCCTTTATCAAGCAAGAGTACTGGACGATCGAAGTCCACCTGCATGGCAAAAAGCCGCCAGTGCTGAAGGCCAGCATGGCCAAGCGCGACGGCGTGAACGTGTCGATCGAGGACCAAGCCGCGGCGCAGGCGATCGTACAGGCCGTGGAGGGCAGCGAGTACCGGGTGCTCTCGGTCACGACGAAGGAGAAGCGGCGCTTCCCGGTGCCGCCCTTCATCACCTCGACGCTGCAGCAGGAAGCCGCGCGCAAGCTGCGTTTCAGCGTCAAACGCACGATGGGGCTGGCGCAGCGGCTGTACGAGGGCATCGAACTGGGCCCGGAAGGCTCGGTCGGCCTGATCAGCTACATGCGCACCGACTCGACGCGCGTCGCGGACGAGGCGCTGCAGGAGGTGCGCGGCCTGATCAGCGAGCGTTTCGGAGACGGGTACCTGCCGGCGGCGCCGATCTACTACAAGACCAAAAAAGACGCCCAGGACGCGCACGAAGCGATCCGCCCGACGAGCGTCCTGCGCACCCCGGACGAGATTGCCAAGTACCTGAGCGAGGACGAACTGCGGCTGTACCGCATCATCTGGACGCGTTTCGTGGCGTCGCAGATGACGCCGGCGGTGTTCGACCAGACGACGATCGAAGTTTCGGCGCGGGGCCGCGACGGCGCGGAATACCTGCTGCGCGCGACCGGGTCGGTGCCCAAGTTCGACGGCTTCCTGGCGGTGTACGAAGAGGGCAAGGACCAGAAGGATGCGGAAGACGAAGAGCTGAAAAACCGGCTGCCGCAGGTGAGCGAGGGCGAGGTTCTGAAGTTCAAGTCGATCCACCCCGAGCAGCACTTCACCGAGCCGCCGCCGCGTTTCACCGAGGCGATGCTGGTGAAGGAACTGGAGTCGGACGGCGTCGGGCGCCCTTCGACGTTCGCCTCGATCCTGTCGACGATTCAGGAGCGCGGCTACGTCAAGCGGGAGGCCGGCAAGATCGCGCCGACGGACCTTGGGACCATCGTCACCGATCTGCTGGTGGAGAGTTTCAACGACATCTTCGACGTCACCTACACGGCGCGGATGGAAGACGAGCTGGACGACATCGAGGATGGCAAGATCGTCTGGACCGAGGCTTTGGCGGAGTTCTACGGACGCTTCAGCAAGGACCTGGAAGAAGCCGGGCGCTCGATGCGCGACGTCAAGCGGACGGAGATCGCCACCGACAAGACCTGCGACCGCTGCGGCAAGCCGATGGTGATCAAGTGGGGCAAGCACGGCTTCTTCCTGGCCTGCACCGGGTATCCGGATTGCACCAACACGCGCGAGATCGCGCTGGACGCCGACCAGATTGGCGACGGCGAAAACCCGGTCGAGGTGACGGAGCAGGACGCGGAGGAGTATTGCGAGAACTGCGGGCGACCGATGGTGCTCAAGAAAGGGCGCTTCGGAACGTTCTACGCCTGCACCGGCTATCCGGACTGCAAGACCACCAAGCAGATCGGCGGGGCGCAGAAGAAGCCGGACGTCGTGCTGGAAGAGAAGTGCCCCGAGTGCGGGCATCCGCTGGCGCTGAAGACGGGGCGCTTCGGGGAATTCACGGCGTGCTCGAATTACCCGAAGTGCAAGTACGTGCGCCAGAAGACGACCGGCGTCGCCTGACCGCAGTGCGGCACGGGGGAAATCACCGAGCGGCGTTCGCGGCGCGGCAAGACGTTCTTCGGATGCAACCGATATCCGGAGTGCGACTTCGTGGCGTGGTCGCGGCCGATCGGCGAGGCGTGCCCGCAGTGCGGGTCGAAGTACCTGCTGGAGAAGCGCCTCAAGTCGGGCCACTTCGCCGAATGCCCGAACAAAGAGTGCAAGTACCGCAAGCCGCTGGTGGAGGTGGAAGCGCCGGCGGTGTGAAGGGCGCGCGGGGGTGGCCCGAGCGGCGAGCCGCGCCTTGTGGAGCGGCTCAGGAGGCGGGCCGGGTCACCTCAGAGATCGCCGCGCGCGTCAGCCGCAGCAACTCCGCGACGCTCTGCTCGCGCACGGGAATGATGCGCTTCGGCCCCGGGCCATCCGGACTCCAACGCTCGAGCATGCGTTCGCAGGAGAATCCGCCGAAGACCGACACCAGAGGCACGTCGACCGCGGCCGCGGCATGCTGGCCCGCCGAGTCGTAGCCGACGTAGAGCTGCGACGAAGCGATGAAGGCGGCGAACGAGGCGAAGGTGCCTTCGTGCAGCGCGATGCCCGCGCCCGCGGCGCCGAGGCGCGCGACCGCGGCGCGCACACGCCGGTCCTCCTCCGAACCGGACGCGCCCGTGTCGAGCATTACTTGCCAGCCGGATTCGACCAGGAAACGAAGGATCTCTTCTTCGAACGGATCGGGCACGCGCTTGGCGGGGTTTTCCCCGATGCCGAAGCTGACAGTGGCCACGGCCCCGCCCGGCAGGGCGTGGTCGAACTTGGGATGGAACCACGGCTCGGCGTGCTCCACGCCAAGGGTCTCGCGGACCCAGTCGCGCGCCAGCGCCGGCAGCGTCGCGGCCGATGCGCCGCCGTAGCCGCGGCTTTCAAACAGATGATGCGCGTCCGCGCGGCACACCGGCAAGAGGCCGAGTTGCGTCAGGCGCGAATCGGGATCGAGCACCAGCACGCCGGGGCGATCCAGCGCTTCCCGAAGAACGTCGAAGACCGCCAGCCGGTCGCGCAACAAGCCGGACCGTCCATAGGGCACTTCCAGGAACGACCAGCGATCGCTCGCGCCTTCAAACAGTTCCCAAGCCTGGCGCGGGCCGGCAAACCACAGCCGCGCATCGGGGAAGCGTTGCCGCGCGCCGTCCATCAGAATGCTGGTCACCGCGATGTCGGCTCCCAGCGTGACGCGCGACAACACGCAGACTTCCGCCGGCTCGAACGCGGGCGGGCGCACGCGGCGCACGGATTCGTAACGCGTTGTCAGGGCCGAGGAATCCATCGCCGGCATGGCCCGCGCGATCACAGGCGCGAACAACCGCGCGCAGGCGTCGCACAGCGCCGGTTCGAAACGGTCGGCCAGGCCTTCGACCAGCGTCCCGAATAACGCCCGGCTGGCGATGAGCGCGACGGCTTCGTCGTTGTCCAATGCGAGATCGGCGAGCCAGGCGACGCCGGACGGGACGGGCTCGCGGCCGGCCAGGCAGTCGTCGAGCAACCTGCGCGCGAGTTCAGCGGGCGAGATACTTTCCAACCAGCAACTCCAGCTTGCGGTACGTCGCCTCGGGCACGGTTTTCGGATCGGTGATCAGCGCGTGCGCCAGGGCGTGGCTGCAATCGCACGCGCGCGCCTCCAGGCGCAGGTTGCGCACGGCGGCCGCGACGACCTTGGCGGCGTTGCCGGCGTTCGCATTCAGGTTGTGGATGATGTCGGCCACCGTGACCGCGTCATGATCGGCGTGCCAGCAATCGTAGTCCGTGACCATGGCGACCGTGGCGTAGCAAATCTCGGCCTCACGCGCCAGCTTCGCCTCCTGCAAATTCGTCATGCCGATGACGTCCATGCCCCAGCTGCGGTACAGGTTCGACTCCGCTTTGGTCGAAAACGCGGGGCCCTCCATGCACAGGTACGTGCCGCCGAGCGTCACATGCACGCCGCTCTCGACGCAGGCATCGTAGAGCAGCTTGCTGACGTGGGGACAGACCGGGTCGGCGAAGCTGACGTGCGCCACCAGGCCTTCGCCGAAGAAGGTCGACACGCGCCCGCGCGTGCGATCGACGAATTGATCGGGGATCACGAAATCGCGCGGCTTATGCTCTTCCTTCAGGCTACCGACGGCGCTGAGCGAGAGGATCCATTCGACGCCCAGCTTTTTGAAGCCATAGATATTGGCGCGGAAGTTCAGCTCCGACGGGCTGATGCGGTGGCCGCGGCCGTGGCGCGTCAGGAAGGCGACGGCCTTGCCCTCGAGTTCGCCGACGACATAGGCGTCGGAGGGGTTGCCGAAGGGCGTCTCGACGCGGACCTCCTGCTGGCCGGTGAAGCCCGGCATCGAATACAGCCCGCTGCCGCCAATGATTCCGATTCTGGGGTTCAAATGCATGGACCTCGCTCTGGATGGAGTGGACGAACCCTCAGCATAACGGGCTTGCGGGCAGGCGTGGTAGACCGCGCGATGCCGCGTGGGCCGGCGCATCAGAGATAATGGGTTCTGCCCGAGCGTCCCTGTTTTGAATATGCAACCACTGCGGCCGGAAAGCGCCAAGGAACTCTCGCAAGCCCTGCAGGACGCCGCCGCGGCGCAGCGCAGCATTGTCCTGCGCGGTGCGGGCAGCAAGGACGCCATGGGCGGACCCGCGCCCGCCGCGTACGTGGACCTGCGTCTCGACAAGCTGAGCGGCGTCCTGCAGTATGAACCGCGCGACCTCACCGTCAGCGTCGCGGCGGGCACGCCGTGGCACGAGTTGAGCGCCATCCTCGCGGCCGAAGGCCAGATGCTGGCGCTCGATCCGCCGTGCGCGGAGAGCGCCACGGTCGGCGGCGTCGTGGCCTCGAACTGCAGCGGCCCGCGGCGGCGTCTTTTCGGCACCGCGCGCGACATGGTAATCGGCATGACGCTGGCGACACTCGACGGGCACGTGATTCAAACCGGCGGCATGGTGGTGAAGAACGTAGCCGGCCTGGATACGCAGAAAGCGCTCATCGGCAGCTTCGGCACACTGGCCGCGATGGCCTCAGTGAACTTCAGGCTGGCGCCGCTGCCCGAGGCCTCGCGCACTTTTCTGATCGGCTGCCGGACCGCCGAGGAATGCGCCGCTGCCCGCGACCGGATTCTCACGAGCGTCCTGCAGCCCGCCGCGCTCGACGCGCTGAACCCGGCCGCGGCGAAGTTGTGCGGACTGGATTCCAGCGGCTTGAACGACTTCGTGCTGGCCATCGGCGCCGGAGCGAGCGAGGCCGTGCTGGCGCGCTACGGGCGCGAACTCGCGGGCGCCCAGGTGCTTGAAGGCGAGCGGGAAGAGGCCTTCTGGAAGACGATCCGGGAGTTCGCCTGCGTCTGGGTGGACGGCCTTCCGGAACGCGCCGTGGTGCGCGTTGGACACTCCATGCGCGCCCTGGC
>JBEKHU010000207.1:6108-10045 GCA_050012115.1 Bryobacteraceae bacterium
GGGCCGGCAATGGCGTTTCCTACCTCGCTTTCGACAGCCCGCCAGCGCTGAGCCAATGGATGATCGAAAGCGCCGCAAAGGAGTGGACCCGCGTCGTCGAATGGTCGGGCAACGATGTGCGCACCGCGGTGGAATTGTGGCCCGCGGGCGGCGGCGATTTTGCCGTCATGGAGCGCCTGAAGCTATTGTTCGACCCGCAGCGCGTGCTGAATCCGGGGAGGCTGTATGGCCGCCTGTGACACGCACGCGCCGTATCCGGCGGTGCTCGCCGGACGTGACCCGGACGCGCCGGCGGCCTTCGATCTCGACAAGTGCATCCACTGCGGGCTGTGCCTGAACGCCTGCCCGACCTATCGTGAACTGGGCCTGGAAATGGACTCCCCGCGCGGGCGCGTCTACCAGATGGTGCAGGTCGCGACGGGCCAGATGGAGATGGTGCCGTCGTACCTCGAGCACCTCGATCTGTGTCTCGCCTGCCGGGCCTGCGAGACCGCCTGTCCGTCGGGGGTGCCGTACGGCCGCATGATCGAGGCGGCGCGGGCCGAGATCCAGGCCGCCAAGACGCAAGCGAAGCTTCCGCAGTCGCTCAAGGAGCGCTTCCTCCGGCGCCTCGTCTTCCGCTGGATTCTGCCCTCGCGCGGCTGGCTCCGAATCATCGGCCGCCTGTTGTGGTTCTACGAGACCAGCGGTCTGCGCGGCATTGTGCAAGAGAGCGGCGTCTTGATTCTGTACGGCAAGCTCGGCCGCATCGAGCCGCTTGCGCCGCCGGCGCAGATGCCGAGTTTCTTCACGAGCTACGGGCGAGTGTTTCCGGCCGAAGGCGAGCGCCGCTACCGCGTGGCGCTGCTCGGCGGCTGCATTGCCAACATCTTCTTCGCGCGGCTGCATGAGGCGACGGTCCGCGTCCTGGTGGCAAACGGCTGCGAAGTGCATGTGCCGGAGAACCAGACCTGCTGCGGCGCGCTGCACGTCCATTCTGGCGAACGCGAGCAGGCCCGGGTGCTGGCGCGCAAGAACATCGACGCGCTCCTGCCGGGCGACTATGACGCCATCATCAGCAACACCGCCGGCTGCGGCTCCACGCTGAAGGAGTATCACGAACTGCTGGAGCACGACCCGGCCTACGCGGAGAAGGCGCGGCGGTTCGTCGAACGCATGCGCGACGTGAACGAATTCCTCGCCGGGGCGGGGCTGACGAAACCACCGGGGCGGCTGGAGGCGACCCTCACTTATCAGGACTCGTGCCATCTGCTGCACGGCCAGAAGATCCGCAATGCGCCGCGGCAGTTGCTGGCGCAGATCCCGGGCCTCAAATTGAAGGAATTGCCCTACAGCGAGATCTGCTGCGGCAGCGCCGGCGTTTACAACGTCGTGCAGGACGAGATGGCCGCGGCGCTAATCGAGCGCAAGCTCGGCTACGCCAACTCGACCGGCGCCACAATTATCGCCACGGCCAACCCGGGCTGCATGTTGCAGCTCAGCGCCGGCGTGGCCCGGCACGGCGACGGCCAGCGCGTGCTGCACGTCATCGAAGTGCTGGACGAAGCCTACGGCCACAGGCCGGCCGAGCCGGCTTAGGCGCAGCTCCGTTCGCGGGGCCGCACCGCACAGTCGCCACGCGGCGCCATTCCCGCGTTGTCTCCGGGCAGGAAAGATACCATGGGCAGTGAGGGCTCAGATGCCAATGGACCACACCACGAGGAAGCGGTTCTACTTCCCCGGCAGCGGCCAGTTCTCCGTCCGCGATCACTTCGCCGTCGGCTTCGAGCCCGTCCGCATCGGCTACCTCGGCGAGAACTTCCGCCGCGTGTATCTCGACCTCGTGGTGCCGGCTGAGCCCGCGGGCTCCTTCTCGACGCGCAATCTTACCGAGCGTCTCACCGGGCCGCAGATCGTCGAGCGTTTCGGGGAGAGCTGCCTGGCGCCCCTGCCGGTGGCCTGGCACCTGCTGCTGCAGCACGCCATTGGGCAACCGGGCGCGTTGCTGACCAATGGCCAGACCAACATCCTGATCCACCCCGGTGTGGACTACACGATTGGCATCTTCTGGTTCCACGGCGGCTGGAGTATCCGCGCGTATCCCTTCCACTCGGACAAGCCACGCGGCTGGTTTGCCGGCAACCAGGTGATAGTCAGGAGCGCATGAGGCGCGCCACTTCGTTGGGCGGCAGTGCACGGATCCGGAGGATTCGGGCTTATCCCAGGATGTCGCGCAGGTCGCGATAGAGGCGCCGCGCGGAGGAGGCCTCCGCGCCGGCGGCGGCGCGCGATTCGCCCTTGCCGACGAACCAGTCCTTGCCGTCGCGCGTGACCAGCGCCGCAAAGCCGCCCGCGATGAGCAGACCGGGCGAACCGATCGCGCCGAAGCCCTCGCCCCGGCGCTCGACCAGGACCACGCAATCCTCGCGTTCGAAGACGAAGTGCGTCGCCAACTCTGGGATGGGGAGTATCTGGATGCCCGCCACGGCGAGGCGCTCGAGCTGCAGAATCAGCCTGGGGGTCAACGCCGCCTCTTACATCTTGTAGCGGCCGAGGTCCTCGTCGTTGAGGCCCTCGAGCCAGCGTCGCAGCTCTTCGTTGGTGACCTTGTCGCTGATGTTGGCCGTGCTGCGGGAGGACTGCAGCACCTGCTCTTCGACATAGATCGGACAATCCAGCCGCAGCGCCAGCGCCAGCGCGTCGCTGGGGCGCGAATCGACGCTGATCAGCTCGCCGTTCTTCTCCAGCCAGATGACGGCGTAAAAGGTCTCGTCCTTCAACTCGCTCACCACGACCTTGTTGACCGTGGCTTCGACGCCGGTGAGCAGGTTCTTGATCAGGTCGTGAGTCATCGGACGCGGGGTCGTGACCTTCTCGATTTCCAGGGCGATGGCGTTGGCTTCGTAGACGCCGACCCAGATCGGCAGGATCGAGTTGCCGCTCGTGTCGCGCAGAATGATGATGGGCGTGTTGGTGACCGGATCGACCATCAGGCCCCGGATCTTCATCTCAATCTCCATGTCAGCCCCTCCCTCAGACTACTAAACTCGGCCCCACGCAAGAACCGGCCGGAACGCACCCGCGAAAGCGCCTCTCACAACGGCACCGAACATTCGCCGGCCAGCGAATTCGGTCCGGCCCGCTGCACCCGCACCGGCACGTAGCGCCCGATCACTTCGCCCTTCTGCGGCTCGGTCCGGTCCGCGCGCGGCGGCGCGATGAAGTTCAGCACGCGGTTCTGCGACGTGCGCCCGATCCACTGCCCGGTGGCGCTGTTGAAGCCTTCGATCAGCACCTCCTGCTCGCTGCCGATCAGGTCCGAGTTGCGCCGGAGCTGAATGGCGCGCTGGCGTTCCTGCAGGATCATCAGACGGCGGCCCTTCTCCTCGTCGGGGACATGATCGCCCAGCGCCAGCGCGGGCGTGTTGGGCCGCCGGGAATACTTGAAGCTGAAGACCGAATCGAACTCCACCTCGTCCAGCAGCGACAGCGTTTCGGCGAAGTCCTCAAGGGTCTCGCCGGGGAAGCCCACGATTATGTCGGTGGAGATGGCGATGGCGCGCTTGGCGTTCTTGATCCACTCGATGCGGCGCATATACTCGTCGCGCGTGTACTGGCGATCCATCGCCCGCAGCACCTTGGTCGAGCCCGACTGCACCGGCAGGTGGACCATGTTGCACAGGGTCTCGTTGCGCTCGATGGCGTCGACGATCTCCTTCACGAAGTCGCGCGGGTGCGAAGTAGTGAAGCGGACCCGCCGGATGCCTGGCACGCCGGCCACCTGCTCCAGCAGACGCGCGAAGTCCCAACCGGCGGGCGAAGAATCGCGGTACGAGTTGACGTTCTGTCCGAGCAACTGGATCTCGGTGTAGCCGGCGGCGGCGAGTTGCCGGGCCTCGGCCATGACGCTCGCGGAACTCCGGCTGCGCTCGCGTCCGCGCGTAAACGGAACCACACA
>JBEKHU010000208.1:0-6090 GCA_050012115.1 Bryobacteraceae bacterium
AGGAACGACAGCGCCAGCAGCACGCTCCCGCCGGTCAGCAAACCGGCCGCGAAGCGCCACATCCGCCGCCCGACGATCAGCAAGGGCAGCAGCAGGAATAGGTGAAACTTCGCCGCGCAGAGAGCGAATACCAGACCCGCGGCGAAGGATCGCTGGCGCGTTTCCAGTCTCATCGACACGGCAATCGTCAGCAGCAACAGCGGGATGTCCTGGCCGACCGCCAGCGCTCCGAACAGTGGGATCGACCAGCAGCAGGTCAGCACGACCGCTTTGCGGTCCGGTACTTCCCACAGCAGCGCGAACGCGATCGCCGCCGCCAGACACAGCCCCTCCCAGATCCAATAGGCGGTCAGATAGGGCAGACGGCCCAGCGGGGCCAGGAGCAATGCGAAATACGGAAGACGGCAATACGGCAGATCGCGATCCGGCTTGCCCGTCGTCTCCTCTTGCACGGCCCGAACCAGAGCCGGGTCATACATTTCGGAGGAGCCGGCCAGCCGCGCGCCAGGGTAGAAGGTTCGAAAGTCATTCACCCCGCGGACGCTGAAGCGCAGCGCGGGACCGTACGTCGCCACGCTCACCAGGATCCCAAGCGCGCCCAGCAGCGCGACCACCCAACCCTTCGTCTTCTCCATCTCCCTAATTCCTCCTAACCGCGTGGCGCGTTCCGGCTAGCTCTTCCCCGCGCTGCGATCCAGCGCCGCGTTGAATTCGCAGCCGACCATGGCCACCAGCGCCAGCAGGTACATCCAAACGAGGAATGCGATCACGGCTCCGACGGAACCATACAGCACGTTGTAGTTGCCGAAGTTGCGCACGTACCAGGCAAACGACTGTGTCAGCGCCAGCCACAGCACGGTGGCCAGGATCGCTCCCGGCATCAGTCTGCGGCGGCCCTTGACGTCCGGCCCCAACCAGTACAGCATCGCCGTCACGAGACACACCGAGGACAGCGACACCGCGTAACGTACCAGCCGTCCGAGGATGCGAATGCTGGGCCGCAGCATGGCATCCGTTCCCAGGACCCCCAGCCCGCGGAGCACGTTCGTTTCGACCCAGTCGCCGAGCAGAATCAAGGCCGTCGCTCCGACTGCCGGCAGCAGGCTCAGCAGCACCAGTGCGATTTCGACAATGCGCTGGTGGACGGCGCCTCGCGTGTCGCGTTTCTCATAAGCCGCCTGGAAGGCCTCGATCAGGCTCGCCACGACGCCCGAGGCCGCCCACAGCGACAGCAGCACCGCCACCACACGCAGCGACTGCGGATGCTTGAGGCGGTCCGTAAACCAGGACCTGAGAAGCTGTTCAACCTCCGGCGGCGAAAACTCATACAGCAGGTTCGCAATGCGCCGCGCCACGGCGGACGCGTTCGCTTCAAACAACGCGGCGATCGTGACGGCAAACACGGGGAAGAAGCTCAGCAGCGCCGAATAGGAGGCGCCCTTGGCGTAGTCCAGCGCGCCGTGCCGGTAGATGCCCATCGGCACGCGCGCCAGCGCCCGGGACCAAGACGTGGGTTTCAAGCGCTACCTCGGCGGCGGAGTTGCGGAACGCGTGGCACCTTCTCTGTATTATCCGACCCGGACCCGCAGGCGTCGAGGACACCGCCGTCCGCCCCGCGGCCGGTGCGGTAGCCTGTGAGGAACGGGAGATGCCTTTCATGAAACGTCTGGTGCTGGCAAGCCTGCTTGCCTCCGGTCTGGCCCTGGCCACGGATTTTGCGGTCACCTTTCCCAAGGCCCGCAGCGAACGGCCGCTCGACGGGCGGTTGCTGCTCCTGCTTTCCACGGACCCCTCGGCCGAGCCGCGCCTTCAGATCAACGACTCCCCCAAGACGCAGCTTGTCTTCGGCCTGGACGTCGAGAACTGGAAACCGGGGACGCCGCTGCGGGTCGCAGACAACGCCTTCGGCTACCCCATCCGGACTCTCTCCCAATTGAAGCCTGGCGAGTACACCGTGCAGGCCCTGCTCAACCGCTATGAGACATTCCACCTCGCCGACGGGCGCATCCTCAAGCTGCCGCCCGACCGCGGCGAGGGCCAACAGTGGCAATCCAAGCCCGGCAACATCTACAGCCAGCCGGTCAAGCTCAACATCGGCTCGGGCGGCAACCCGGTCGCCCTCACGCTCGATCAGGAGATCCCCCCGATCCCCCCGCCCAAGGACACCAGGTACATCAGGCACATCCGCATCCGCAGTGAGCGCCTGTCCAAGTTCTATGGCACGGACATGTACCTGGGCGCGCACGTCCTGGTGCCCGAGGGGTTTGACGAACATCCCGAGGCGCGCTACCCGTTGATCGTCAACCACGGCCACTTTCCCGAGGATTTCGACGGCTTCCGCACCGAGCCGCCTGACCCGAATCTGAAGCCCGACTACAGCGAGCGCTTCCACCTCAGCGGCTACAACAAGATCGTGCAGCAGGAGGCCTACGACTTCTACAAGCAGTGGACCAGTCCTGGTTTCCCGCGCCTGCTGATCGTCGAAATCCAGCACGCCAACCCTTACTACGACGACAGCTATGCCGTGAATTCGGCCAATGTCGGGCCCTATGGCGACGCGATCATGTATGAGCTGATCCCGGAGATCGAGCGCCGTTTCCGCGGCATCGGGCAGGGCTGGGCCCGCTTCACCTACGGTGGCTCGACCGGCGGCTGGGAGGCCCTCGCCGTCCAGATGTTCTATCCCGACGAGTTCAATGGCGCCTTCTGCGCCTGCCCCGATCCGATCGACTTCCGCGCCTACACGGTGATCGACATCTACAAGGACAAGAACGCGTATTTCCTCGAGGGACCGCACACGCGCGTCCCCCGCCCGGCCATGCGTAACTACCTCGGCCAGATCAGCGCGACCGCCGAGGACACCAACTACTTTGAGCTCGCCCTGGGCACGAAAACGCGCTCCGGTCAGCAGTGGGACATCTGGGAGGCGGTCTTCTCGCCTGCCGGCCCCGATGGCTACCCCATGCGGCTGTGGGACAAGACCACAGGCGAGATCGATCACGCCGTCGCCGAAGCCTGGAAGAAGTACGACCTGCGTTATCAGCTCGAAGCCAACTGGCCCACGCTCGGACCGAAAGTGCGCGGCAAGCTGCACATCTACGTCGGTGAGGCGGACACCTACTATCTCAACAACGCCGTCTATCTGATGGAGGACTTCCTGAAGCAGGCCTCGAATCCGCCCGCCGACGCCGAGGTGGCCTACGGCGCCCGCGCCGAGCACTGCTGGAACGGCGACCCCACTCAGCCCAACGCCATCAGCCGCCTGCGCTACAACACCATGTATGTGCCGAAGATCGTCGAGCACATGGAGCGCACGGCGCCCGTCGGCGCCGACCTGAAAAGCTGGCGCTACTGATTCCTCTTCAACGCGTGGTCGCCTTCTTGTGGGGCAGGCTTTCAGCCTGCGAGCCGGCTTTCCAGCCGGCTCAAACTACAACAAAGCCGACATGGGCCTATCGCGCGTTACAGCAGAATGGGCGTGGGAAATGTGGGCTAAGCCTGTGGCGCGCCCCGCTTCTTGCGGCGCTGCAGCAGATACAGCACCAGGAATCCAAGCGCGGGCAGCACTGCGGCGATGATGCCCAAGCTCACGGAAAGCCAGTCATGCGAGTTGGGATCGTTGTACGCTTCCTGCTCGACAATCCCCAGATGGCCCAGCAGCGCCCGCGCCTGCTGGCTGGCCGCCGCGAAGCGCGGCTCCTCGCTGACCAGCTCCACAGTGAGCACGCCCCCGCGGGTCAGATACAGCCAGAAACGATTCGCATCCTTCCGCCCGCCGCTCTCCTGCGTGTCGAGGCTCCACTCCAACAGCGCTGTCTTAGCGTCGTACCGCGGTTTGTCGCGCCAGCCCAGCACGTCGAGCGTCTCGCGTCCCGCTTTGCGCCGCGCCGCATTCGCCTCCCAATTGCCGCGCTTCAGCGCCGCGACGATCTCCTCGACGGTCGGCTCGGCCTTGCTCAGACCCAATCTCTGATACGGTTCGAAGCTGAAAACGAGGAACCAGTCCAGGCTCGTCGGCGCGACCACGACCAGTTCGTCGCCCGCCGGCGGGTTGCCGGTCGCTTCGAGGAACCGGCGCGTCTCGGCCTTGTCGGCTGAGACCATCCCTTGCGGCAGGCTCAGTGCGCCCACCCCGGCGAACGTCACGGTCCGCGGACCGAACTGCCAGTGGATCTCCGGAACGGGCGCCGCGCCGGCCGCGGCGAGCAGGAACAACCAGGGCAGCATGCGCCTCACGAGAAAGCTACCCCAGCTTCCGCTTGAGAATCTCATTCGCCGTCTGCGGATCGGCCTGCCCGCGCGTGGCCTTCATCACCTGCCCCACAAAAAACGCCATCACCGTGGTCTTGCCTCCGCGGTACTGCTCCACCTGCTTCGGGTTGGCGGCCACGACGCCGTCGATGATCCGCTCCAGTTCGCCCGTGTCGGAAATCGCTTTCAGGCCCTCGCGCTCCACGATGACGCGCGCCGCCTCGCCCGTCTGATACATCTTCGCCAGAACCTCCTTGGCCAGTTTGCCCGTCAGCTCGCCTTTGGCGACCATGGCGACGAGTTCGGCCATGTGCGCGGCGGACACCGGCGAGTCTTCAATCTCCTTGCGATCGGCCTTCAGCAGCGCCGCCAGGTCGCCCGTGGTCCAGTTGGCGGCCAGCTTCGGATCGCCCGACGCCTCCGCCACCTTCTCATAAAAGTCCGTCACGGCCCGCGTCGCTGTCAGCACCTGCGCGTCGTATTCGCTCAGCCCGTAACCCTCGATGAAGCGCTTGCGCTTCACCGCCGGCAGCTCCGGCATCGCCTCGCGGATCCCCGCCAGCCACTCTCTCGAAATCTCCAGCGGCAGCAGGTCCGGTTCGGGGAAGTAGCGGTAGTCGTGCGCCTCTTCCTTGCTGCGCATCGCCAGGGTCTCGCCCAGTTCGACGTTGTACAGCCGCGTCTCCTGCAGCACCCGCCCGCCGCCTTCGAGGAGCGCCACCTGCCGGCCGATCTCGAACTCCAACGCCTGTTTCAGGAACCGGAACGAGTTCAGGTTCTTGACCTCCGCCTTCGTGCCCAGCTTCTCCTGTCCCCGCGGCCGCACGCTCACGTTGGCGTCGCACCGCAGGTGCCCCTTCTCCATGTCGCAGGTCGAGACGCCCACGTATTGCAGCACCTGCTTCATCTCGGTCAAGTACTGGAACGCCTCTTCCGCGCTGTGCATGTCGGGATCGGAGACGATCTCGATCAGCGGCGTCCCCGTGCGGTTCAGATCGATGTAGGTGTACTCGTCGCTATCCCGCATCCCGTCGTGGATGCTCTTGCCGGCGTCGTCCTCCATGTGCACTCTCGTAATGCCGATGCGCCGTCTCGCGCCCTCGGCCACAATGTCCAGCCACCCGTGCTCCGCCAGCGGCCGGTCGTACTGCGAGATCTGGTACCCCTTCGGCAGGTCCGGGTAGAAGTAGTTCTTGCGCGCGAAAATCGACTTCTCCGGGACCTGGCAGTTCAGCGCCAGCCCCGCCTGGATCGCCAGTTCGACCGCATGCATGTTCAGCACCGGCAGCGCCCCCGGCAGCCCCAGGCACACCGGACACACGTTCGTGTTCGGCGCCGCGCCAAACCCCGTCGGGCAGGCGCAGAAGATCTTCGTGTTGGTCGCCAGTTGGCAGTGGACCTCCAGCCCGATGACCGGCTCGTATCGGGCGATCATCTCCGGCGTAGCGGCGGGCGGCGCGGAAACACTCATGATTCCTCATTGTAGGATGCCGGCCCGCGCGCCTCCGCGCCCGGCCGGCTCGAATCCCCTCGCTACAATGGAGCTTCATGCCCGTCGACCTTCCCAACCAGCGCCGGCGGGCCGCTTTCCTCGACCGCGATGGCGTGCTCAACTACAAGCACCCCGATCTCTACTACGTCCTGACGCCCGATCAGTTCGAACTCCTCCCCGGCGCCGCGCCGGGACTGAAGCTGCTCGCCGCGGCCGGCTTCCGCCTGATCGTCGTCACCAACCAGCGCGCCGTCGCTCTCGGCCAGTTGAGCGCCGCAGCACTCGCCGTCCTGCACGCGAAGATGGCGCAGGAGCTCGCACGCTCCGGCGTTGTGCTCGACGCCATC
>JBEKHU010000209.1:0-6043 GCA_050012115.1 Bryobacteraceae bacterium
TGTGAGACGCCGCAATCAACGGCACCGCGTTCGCGCCGGGCTTCATTGAGCTCGCGCGCAACGTCACGCGCGATTTCGAGCGTTTCGGCGACGGTCCGCCCTTGTGCCACGAGGCCGGGAAGTTCCTCCGAGGTAGCCAGGAACAAGCCCTCCGGCAGTTCCTCGACGTGGATTCGAATCGCCACTTCCATACGAATTGATCCCGCCATCTCGAAGTTCTGCACCAGCGTTCGCGCGCTCGCGGGAGGCCGGTTCCCATCCCTGACGAACCCGGCTCCTCGGCTCTGAACGGACTTCGGCTTCACCGCCCGGCCGCGCTCGCTCCCAAAAGGCACGAGGGTCAAGCTTGACCCTCTCCCCCATCGTAGATTCAATAGTTTACAGCCCCTGGAAGGTCAAGCTTGACCTTCGTGCCTCTGCGCCCACGCTCGATCCACGGCTACCGGGAACGCGCATTCGCGCCCCTCGCTACGGACGCCAGCCTACGCTTCCGGTCCCCCGGGTTTCTGCTTGTGCTTCTGCTTGCGGATTCGCTCGGCCTTCTCTTTCTTGGTCTCGTGAAGCTGCCCCGGCGGGGCCCCAGGAATGCGCATCAACTTCAGCCGGTCGATCTTGATTTCGATGATTTCCTTCTTCTTGGCCATACGCCGCCGCGCCTCATCCCTTCAGATCCCGGAACGCCTCCTCGATCTCCCGCTTCGCCTCCGGCCCCGCCGCGGTGAGCGGCAGCCGCACCGGCCCGCCGTAATACCCGTTCAGGTCCATGGCATGCTTCAGCCCCGGAATGCCATACGCGTCCGTCACCAGCACGGCCGCCCGCGCGATGCGCCGCTGCCAGTCCTGCGCGGCGTCGAACTCCCTCTGCCGGTGCGCCTCCCAGATGGCGATGGCCGTGTACGGCGCGGCATTGGCGTAGTCCAGGACCGCGCCCACGGCGCCGGCCGCCAGCGCTCCGGCAAGCGCCTGCGCCGCCCCGGCCAGCACCTGAAAACCGGGCTTCGTCTCGGCAATCATCCGCGCGATTCTCTCGAGGTCGCCCGAGCCTTCCCGGATCCCGAGGATGTTCGGATGCGCGCTCAGCCGCGCCACCGTTTCGGCCGCAATGTCCACGCCCGTCGCCGCGGGCGAGTTGTCGATGATCAGCGGAATCCGCGCCTGGTCGGCCACCGCGCCGAAAAAGACCGCCTGGCTGGCCGCGTTGTCGAGCTGATTCCGGTAGCAGCGCGGCGCGCTCACCAGCGCCGCCCGGTAGCCCAGTTCCGCCGCCTCGCTTGTCAGCCGCACGGTCTCGCGCACGCTCTCCGCGCCCGTCCCGCACAGCAGCAGCTTGTCGGGCGCGGCGCACTTCGCCGCCAGCTCGAACATCCGCCGCTGCTCCTCCGCGCTGAGCAGCACGCTCTCGCCCGTGAGTCCGCACACGACGTAGCCCGCCAGCCCGGTCTTGTTCCACTTCGCGACGTTGTGCTCGACCTTGGCCGCGTAAACCTCGCCGTCGTAGTTGAACGGTGTCGCGATCGGAACGAAAATGCCCTGCAGTTTCATGTCGGTCCTTCTCCAGGGTAAGAAATCGCGCCGCCCTGCCGCTGCGCACTTCCTCTCAGGCGCGCGCTCTTGCCCGCTTTTCCCCCAGCCGCTATCCTGGGACAACACCGTGAGGGGCCGTGCCGCACGCCAGTGTGTTCCAAATCGTCGAGCGCCTCGAACGCCACTACGGTCCGCCCCGGCGCGAGCCGCCCTGCGGCCCGTTCGAGATGATTCTGTGGGAGATCGTCGCTTATCTGGCCGGCGATGACACGCGTCGCGCGGCGTTCGAGAGTTTGCAGGCCGCGACCGGCTGCGACCCACTCCGCATCCTCTCCACGCCGCTGCCGCAACTCGAGAAGATCACCCGCCGTGGCGGCTCCATCGCGCCCGGAGAGCGGGCCGAGCGCTTGCACTTGGCCGCCCGCCTCGCGTTGGAGCAATACGACGGCGATTTATCGCGGGTCTTGCGCCTGCCTCCGCCCAAGGCCAAAAAGGCGCTGATGCAGTTCCCAATGATCGGCGAGCCTGGAGCCGAGAAGATCCTGCTGCTCGCCGGCGCGCACCCCGTCCTGGCGCTCGATTCCAACGGCCTCCGCGTCCTCCAGCGGCTCGGCTTCGGCCTACCGCAGAAGAGCTACACCGCCGCCTACCGCTCGGTGCGCGAGGACGTGCTCGAAGAGCCGGTTCAAGAGATCGGTTTCCTGCAAGGCGCGCACTGGTTGCTCCGCATCCACGGCCAGCGCCTGTGCACGCGCACTCGCCCGGCCTGCGCCTCCTGCCCAGTCGTGAGCCTGTGCCCGTTTCCTGGAAAAGTCGCTTGAGGCAGAACAAAAAGCGGCCCGGCTTACGCCGGGCCGTCTTCGTTCAAACCTGCTTTGCGGGATTCCGCTAGGACGCCTTGACGAACGTGAACAGCGCCAGCGACTCGATGAACGCCAGGCCGAGCAGCAGCAGGATGCGGATCGCGCCGGCCGCGCCGGGGTTGCGCGCGATGCCCTCGGCCGCGGCCGAGATGGCCTTGCCCTGCGCCAGGCCGCACATGCTGGACGCGATCGCCATGGCGAACGCCACCGGCAGTACGAACACGCCGGTGCTGACCGGTTGCGTGCCCTGAGCGAACATCGGAACGGCGATCAGGAACAGAATCGCCAGTATTGCGAACGTGCGAAGTTTCATACGTTGTTCTCCTTTGGATGAAGCTGGCTCCAGGAGGTGGTTCCACACCGTGCGTTGGGACGCCGGGGGCTCACACTGGAAGCCCGGACACTCAGTTCGCGCTCGCGGGAGCGCGGGAAACCCTGCGGCTTGCGGCGGAAAAGCTCCGAACCGCTACTTGTAGCGGTCGCCCTCTCCGCAAGCCAATGATTCTATAGCACATATTCGATCCAGACCGCGCGCTGTAGCGGTTCCGGGCTTCGAACACGCGCCGCTTAGTGCTCCTCGTGCGCCACCGCGCCGCCCACGTAGGCGATCGAGAGCATCGTGAAAATAAAGGCCTGCAGGAGCGACACAAAAACGTGCAGCCCCATCAGCAGGACCGGAAAGACGAACGGCCACACCGCGAGGAAGCCCACGGTCACCTGCTCGCCGGCGTACATGTTGGCAAACAGACGGATCGTCAGGGAGACCGGACGGATGCAATGGCTGATGATCTCCAGCGGGAACATGAACCATGCCAGCCACCACATCGGCCCCGCGAAATGTTTCAGGTACCCGAGCGGCCCCTGCGCCCGCACCCCCTGGCTGTTGTAGTACAGGAAACTGCATAGCGCGACGCCCGCCGGCACGTAGTAGTACATGGTCGGCGATTCGAACGAGGGGACGACCCCCAGCAGGTTCGAGCTCAGGATGAAGATGAAGATCGTGCAGAAGAAAGCGAGATGGCGCTCGCTGCCGTGCCCGATGATGTCTTTGGCTTGCTGGCCCAGGAACTCGTAGATCGCTTCGATGGTCAGTTGAAACGTGCCCGGCCGCTCCACCGACAAACGCGTGCGCAGCACCGCGGCGGCGATCATGAGAACCAGAATTACCAGGATCTCCATCGCCACGTAATTCGTCCAGGGCCGGCCCTGCCCGGGATGCAGGCCCGGCAAACCCAGCTTGGCCGCGAGGTTCAGCACCATCTCGGCCGGCCCCGCCAGGTAACGGTTCAGCAGGGCCGTAAACCACAGTTCATGCTCGTGCATAGATCCACTCGTACAGGGCTTCCAGGGTGATGGACACAACCGGAACCAGCAGGCCCACGCAAAGGGAGTTGGGAGAAGCCCCGTAAACTCTCAAGATAGCAAACGTCGCCCCACCCAGCAGCAGTAAACGAAAAGCGTGCAGCACCATCGTCACGCCGCGCGGCTTGCGGCCCTCCAGCGCCGTGCCCAGGTCGTCCACCAGCCGCTTCAGCAGCCAGAAGCTGACGCCCGAGATCGCCGCACCCGCCAGAAACGACATGGCATTGCGCCGGTTGCCCTGGGCGGCGAAGCCGATCGTGCCGGCCACCACCAGCACCACGTAGATCTGCCGGACGCGACGAACAACGATCGAGTATTCAGTCTCTTGCACGGCTATTCCGGATTGTCCGTTCCGCGCTTTGGCTTGTCTTTATCCGGATCTAGGCCTTCGATGCGCAGGGCCGCGCGGTAGGTTTCGTACATGCCGGAGGCGCAGCCGATCAGCAAACCGGCCAGCGAGATCCACGTCGTACCGCTCCGCTGATCCAGAAACTGCCCTATTTTGTAACAGATCCAGCCGCTGATCGGGGTCACCAGCGCGAGCCCGGCGTAGGCGGCGGCTTTGGCATAAGGTGTCATTTGCGGCATGCGCGCGGAGCTCTTGCGGCTCCGTCCCAAGTATATACACCATGCATGCCACCGTGAAATGCACGGTGAAAATGCGAAAAAATCACGGTAATTCACCGTGATTTCATGGTGATTTTGTGGTGTTTTTGCGATGAAGTTGCGGTGTTTTTGGGGTTCCGGCAGCGGTGAATCGTCACCGGGGTCGCGCGCCACGATGGCTCGTGGTGCCGCTGCAAGATTTAAAGCCCGGGGGAGAGGAGGAGGAGAAGCCCCCGGGCCTTGCTGAGCCGGGTGAAACCCGGCGGGAATCAGGCCGACGCCGGAGGAGCGGACGTGGCCTCTGCTCCCACTACTATTGAGTCACACTTTTGGCAAATTGTTACCTGATGTTTTCATTAAAAACATACCTTTTCGTCAGAAATCAGGGCCGATCTCTCAGAACCCCAATTCTTTCAACAGATCCCTTGCTTCGTAAATTTTTCGTAAGGATTCCACGATGCCCTGGCTGGCGACGTGCACGCTGCGCGCCTGCCGGTCGGTGTAGATGAACCGGTTGGGCAGCGCCTCGAGATTGGAATCAAAGACGATACCGACGATTTCGCCCTTTGAATTCAACGTCGCCGAGCCCGAATTGCCGCCGTGAATGTCGGCCGTGGCGGCGAAATTGAACGGCGTTTTCAGATTCAGCGCGGATTTGGCCTTCAACCAGCGGTCCGGCAAGGCGAAGGGGTCCTGGCCGGTGCACTTGGCGAAGAGGCCGGCGAAATCGGTTCTCCACTCCACCGGCTGGCCGGCGTCATTGGTGTAGCCCATCACCTGGCCATAACTGATGCGCAGGGTGAACGTGGCGTCGGGATAATCGTTGCCGCCGGAGACGGCGAATCGGGCGCGAGCGATGCGCGCCGAGGCCCGAGTGAGGACGCTTTCCACCTGATCCTCGTAATGCTTGCGGATCTCGCGCGCCGGTTGGTCGATGATCAGGGCGAGGCGCACCATTCCGTCCTTGGACTTTTCAACGGAGTCCGGGCTCGCGGCGAGGCGCTTGCGCTCGGCGATGTCGGCCAGTCTGCTGTGCGACACGTAATCCTCGGCGGCGGCGTGCGGCGTCCTGCCATTCAGGATCGCGACGACCAGGGCGTGGCTCGGCCCCAGTTCGCGGCCCAGGAAACTGAAGTACTCGGCCAGGACCTCGACTTCCAATTCGGGGTGAATCGGCGCGGGCGAATACATGGCCTGTTCGAGCGAAGAGAGCCCGGCCTCGGTGTACTCGCGCAGTCGCTCGCTGTTGGGCTTCTTGGTTTCGACGGCGTAGCGGGCGACGCGTCGCGCGATGCCGAACAGGCTGCTGCCGGCGGCCGGCGAGGCTTCGAGCAGGTAGTACAGCGGGTAACTCCCCTGGAAGCCCGCGTAGGCCTGGGCGACCTCGTCCCACGACTTGCCGGCTTCGGCCTGCAGACGCGGATTGGCGGCGACGGCGGCTCGGAATTTCCGCTGCTCCTCGCGCTTGATCTCCATCAGGGCCTGGTCGCTCAGCCCGCGCAGGAAGCCCTGGTTGGCCTTATAGCTGTTCTGCACGCCGAAGATCACCTCCTGCGCCTGGCGGCGGTTCTCCTCGCCCTGAGCCGACCAGGCCAGCAGATCGTCGGCCAGCGACTTCAGGCGGCGCTGGCGCAGCGGATAATCGGTATCGCGCAGGAACTCCAACTGCGCGACGGTCATCAGGCGGC
>JBEKHU010000210.1:0-6041 GCA_050012115.1 Bryobacteraceae bacterium
CGATGCAATTCGTCTTCGGATCCGAGTCTACGAAAACAGCCGTTGCGCCCGCGATCCAGATGGCCTCCGCCGTGGCGAAAAAAGTATTGCTCGTCGTAATGCACTCGTCGCCGGGTCCGATTCCCAGGGCCATGAAGGAGAGCCACAGCGCATCGGTGCCATTGCCGACGCCGATGGCATATTTCATTCCGTGGTAGTCCGCCAGTTCTTTTTCGAAGCGCTTCAGCATCGGCCCCATCACGTAATTCCCGCTCTCCAGCACCTGTTGCATGTTGGCGTCAATCTCGGCCTTGATGTTGTGGTACTGGCGTACATGCCCATAAAATGACACTGTCATTGCGAATGATCTCCTTGTAGTGAGCCTCGGAATACTCGCCGGCCCATCGGCTCGGTGTGCACTCCGGGAACCCGTTCGGCGCACAGAATGAGCACGCCGTCTGTATTGCATCTAACATACCGCAGAAGATGCGAATGTGTGAAACCCGGCCGCCGGCCGGGCGCTGAGGCCGGCGCGGTTACGCGCGTCGCGCGGACACGGCGTAGCCCAACGGGTCCTCGTCTGCGCTGGACCCCAGACGATCGGACAAATGGGCCGCGCACAGAAACACAATGGTCACAGGCAGGCAAAGTAGCGCCACGGGAATGGACCAGATCCCCTGATAGAGCCTGGCCGGCCGGAGCAGTCTGAGGCACAGGACGAGGAGCTTGTTCGCTATGACGCCGACATCGGTCCCCCGCTCCTCGATTTGCACGTCAACAAACCCGCCTGCTTCCAGCAGACACGCGAGCCCCTCCCGGGTGAAGCGCTGAAAATCGTACGGGATGTGGTGCCGGCGCGCCGACCAGGGGATCGTCAGAATGAGCGCTCCTCCAGGCCTCAGGACGCGCGCGATCTCCGCCATGAAGACCGCCGGGGCCTGGATGTGTTCCAACACCTCGACGCACAGGACATTGTCGAAGCTCCGATCGGGAAAGGGCAGCCTCTCACCGTCGTAGAAAACAACGGCCGCGTTGCGGCGCATGCCGAAATGGCCGGCTGTTGCGACATCGACTCCAAAATACTGCGTCCCCGGTGGAAGCCATTCGCGCCAGGGCGATTCGCCGGCTCCGACATCGAGAACCGTGCCACTGACCGATGCAAGCCTCTTGCGGAGAAAGCGGGCGATGGCCGCCAGATGCAGGTCGAAAAAGCAGCGCAGCGCGAACAGCGCCGGGTTGGCGGCGGGCGAAGTGACCGGGACAGGTTGGAAATGTTCTGGCATCGACTCTTCTTCGCGCCCCGCTCCTCAGCCGCGCGAATGCGCCGCGGCCCAATTGTTGTTATACCGCTCCTCTGGCTCCGAAACGCATACGATTTCACCGGAACGATAGTCTACCCGGCCAGCGTCGAGGCCAACCTGACAGGCGGTTCGGATCGGCGACCAGCGCCACGCGCCAATCCCCCGGTTTGAGTTGCCCCCCGTCGGAGGGCCAGTGAGAATAGGATTACGTATGGGTTACGGGCTTCCAGCCACTCGCAAGCGAAAACGATGAATCTCGCCACCGAGCGTTTCTTTATTACCGGGGCCACGGGCTTCGTCGGCGCGGCGCTGGCCCGAAGGCTCGCCGCGCTGGGCTGTGAGATCCATGCGCTGGTCCGGCCTGGCGCGTCGAAATGGCGGCTCGCCGGCGTCGAGGACCGGATTCAATTCCACACTGGCGATCTGAACGATGGAGAGAGTTTGCGGGGGATTGTCGGCACCATCGAACCCAGCGTCATCTACCACCTGGCCGTGCATGGAGCGTACCCGCATCAGACCGATGCGGATCAGGTGATTCTGACCAACGTCTTCGGCACCTGGAATCTTCTCAAGGCCTGCGCCGCGCTCAATTACAAACTCTTTGTCAACACGGGCAGTTCTTCCGAGTACGGCGCCAAGCAGTTTGCCATACGGGAGACCGACCTTCCGGAGCCGAGCAGTTACTACGCGGTCGCGAAATGCGCGCAAACTCTCGTCTGCGCGCATACGGCCAGCGCCGAGCAACGGCCCATCTGCACCTTCCGGCTCTTCTCCGTGTATGGCCCTTATGAGGCCCCCACGCGGCTTGTTCCCACGCTGATCACCCGCTGCCTGCGCGGCGAGGAACTCGACATGGTCACGGCCGACACGGCCCGCGACTTCATCTACGTGGACGACGTCGTCGACGCCTTCCTGCAGGTCGGGCAGCTCAGCCTGCAGCGGGGAGAGACGTTCAACATCGGAACGGGAACACAGTCCACCATGCGCGATGTCGTCCGCGCCGTGATGGAGGAAACGGGCATGCGGGCCAAGGTGAACTGGGGGCGTTTGCCACGTCGGCCCTGGGACACGGAGACATGGGTTGCGGATCCGAGTAAGGCTCGGCAGGCCCTGCGCTGGCACGCAGCCACGAGCCTGAGCGAGGGGATCCGCAAGACCGTCGAGTGGCACAAGGAGAATCCTGGCGCGTGGGCCCCGCGATGAACATGGTGCACACGCTGTGCGCTATTTGCGAGAGTGACCGTTGGGATCGGCTCTTCTATCCCGAAACGCTCGGCGATCAGGCGGCGACCGCCGAGCGCTTCTCCGCGCGCAGGACGCCTGATCGCGTGCATTATCAAGTCGTCCGTTGCGACAATTGCGGCTTGCTCCGGTCCGACCCGATTCTCTCCGAGGACGCGCTTCTGGCGCTGTACCGGGGCAGCCACTTCGACCACCCGGTGGAATCCCAATTTGCCGCGGAAACCTATGCCCGCTATGTTTCCGAAATCATTCCGCTGCTGCCTGATCGGGATTCGCTCTTGGAGATCGGTTGCGGCAACGGCGCATTTCTGAAGCGGGCGCTGGACCTCGGGTTCGCGGAGGTTTCAGGCGTGGAGCCAAGCCGCCGGTCGATCGAGTGCGCTCCCGTCGGCGTCCGCGAGCGGATACTGAATGAAGGTTTCCGTGACGGCCTGTTCCGCCCGGGCTCGTTCTCGATGGTCTGCGGCTTCCAGGTCCTCGACCACCTGGCCCGTCCGGGCGAGGCCGTTCAAGCCTGCCGCAAGGTCCTCAAACCCGGCGGCGTGGCCTTCTTTCTGAACCACGATGCCGGGGCTTGGACCAATCGCCTGCTAGGCAGCCGAAGTCCGATCATTGATATTGAGCACATCTACCTGTTTGATCGAAAAACAATTTCGATGCTTTTTGAATCGGCCGGGTTCGACGTATTGCGCACATTTCGGGTTGTGGACCGCCATCCGTTGGCCTATTGGCTGCGGCTGGCCCCCTTGCCTCACTGGTGCTCGAAGCCGCTCATCGGCAGCTTGAATCATGTGGGCCTGGGCGGGCTCCCCGTCGCCTGGAAGGCGGGCAACCTGGCCATCGTCGCGCGCCGAAAACCGGAGGACGGTGAGTGATGGTCGCCACCTACGACGAACTCGCCGCCGCCGCCCGCCAGATTCGGATCCGTGTCCTCGAAATGGCTCATGCGGCCCAGACGCCGCACGTCGGTTCGGCGCTCTCCTGCGCCGACCTGCTCACCGCCCTGTACTTTCGCGTCCTGCGGATCGATCCCAATTCCCCCGGCGACGAGAACCGCGACCGCTTCCTGCTAAGCAAAGGGCACGGTTGCATGGCGCTCTACGCGGCGCTGGCTTTGCTCGGCTTCTGCCCCGCCGAGGTGTTGGAGGAATACGCGCGCGATGGCGGGCGGTTGCCCGAGCATCCCGCGCCGGCGTGCCTGCCCGGAATCGAATTCGCGTCTGGCTCGCTGGGACACGGCTTGGCCGTCGGCGCCGGCCTGGCTCTCTCGGCGAGGCTCCGCGGCCTCGCTCACCGGGTCTTCGTCTTGCTGAGCGACGGTGAGTGCTACGAGGGCAGCGTCTGGGAATCCGCGACCTTCGCGGCCTCTCGTAAGTTGGCATCCCTGACCGCGATCGTGGATTTCAATAAGTGGTCGGCCACCGGCCGCACGGCGCCGGCGCTGCAGCCCCTCGCTGCGAAGTGGAAGAGCTTTGGCTGGGCCGTTCAGGAGATTGATGGACACGATCTGCGCGCGATTGTGCGGGCTCTCACGGCGCCGCCCGACCATCGGCAACGGCCTCGTGTCATCGTGGCCCACACGGTCAAGGGCAAGGGCGTCTCGTTCATGGAAGATGAGCTAGAATGGCACTACCGCCCGCCCAATGCGGATGATCTCGAGCGCGCCCTGGCCGAGCTAATTCGATGAGAAATGCTTTCGTCTCGGCTCTGTCGGAACTGGCCAGAGAGGATGGCCGCGTGGTCTTCCTGACCGCCGATCTTGGTTTCAAGATCTTCGACCAATTCGCGCTCGAATTTGGCGGCCGGTTCATGGATGTCGGAGTGGCGGAAGCGACGATGATCGGCACGGCGGCGGGCCTGGCTCTGGGCGGGATGAGACCGTTCGTTTATTCCATTGCACCCTTTGCCACGCTGCGCTGCCTGGAGCAGATTCGCGACGATTTGTGCTACCACTCGCTGCCGGTGACGATCGTCGGCGTCGGCGGCGGCTACAGCTACGGCCACAACGGAGCGACGCACCACGCCCTGGAAGATATCGCCATCATGCGCGCGCTTCCGGGAATGACCGTCGTGTGTCCCGGCGATCCCGTGGAAACCGGGGCCGCCGTGCGCGCAAGCCTGGGCCTGCGGGGGCCGATGTATCTGCGCCTGGGCCGCACCGGCGAGCCGAGAGTTCACGCCAATGCGGATCTTTTCCACATCGGCGAAGCCATCACGGTCGTCGACGGATCAGACTGTTCTATCATCGCCACCGGCGCAATCCTGAGCGTGGCGCTCGAGGCCGCCGGCTTGCTCCGCGCCGCCGGCATCGGTTGCCGCGTGCTCAGTATGCACACCGTCAAGCCGCTCGACACCCGCGCCTTGGAACGTTGTGCCGAGGAAGGAAAGCTTCTGGTCACTCTCGAAGAACATAGCTCCATCGGCGGCCTGGGAGGCGCTGTATCTGAGTGGCTGGCCGGCAGCCGTCTCGGTTCTCCCCTTCTGACTTTGAACGCCGGCGATTCATTTGCCCACTGTACCGGAAGCCAGGAATACCTTCGGGCCGCCCGGGGCTTGACCGCGCAACAAGTGAGCGGCAGGATCCTGGAGGCTCTGCGAAACCCGACAACATGCTGCAGCAGAAATCCATCTCAGTCGTAGTCGCCTGTTACGCCGACGGCGGAAATGTGCGGGAGATGCACCGCCGCCTGACCGCTGTCCTGCAGGGGTTAACTTCGAACTACGAGATCATCTTCGTCAACGACGCCAGTCCTGATAATGCCGAGGAGTTGCTCCTCGAAATCGCCGCCGCCGACACGCGCGTGACCGTGGTTTCGCACACGCGCAACTTCGGCTCCCAGATGGCGTTCACGAGCGGTATGCGGCAATCCATCGGCGAAGCCGTGGTGCTGATGGATGGAGACCTGCAGGATCCCCCCGAGGCGATCCCCGCTCTTGTCGCTGAGTGGGAGAAGGGTTACGACGTCGTCTATGGCGTCCGCACCCGGCGCGCCGAGAGCCTCCCGATGCAATGGGCCCGCAAATTGTTTTATCGCCTCTACCGCCGGCTCTCTTACATCAACGTGCCTCTGGACTCCGGCGACTTCTCCATCATGAGCCGCCGCGTCGTGGACTGCGTCCTGTTAATGCCCGAGCGCGACCGCTTCTTAAGAGGCCTCCGCAGTTGGGTCGGATTCAGGCAGACCGGCGTCGAATACGTCCGCGCCCCGCGCTTCGCTGGAAAGTCGACCAATTCCTTCCTCGACAACTTCCGCTGGGCCCGGCGCGGGATCGTCTCCTTTTCCTACAAGCCGCTGGAATTGATTTCGATTCTGGCGCTCGTGTTCACCGTACTGGCTTGCGTGGCCGTGGTGGCCTACGTCGTGCTCTACTTCGTCAAAGCCGACGCGCCGCGCGGCTACCTGACGATGCTGGTGGCGATTCTGGTTCTCGGCGCGGTCCAACTGATCTGCCTCGGCGTCGTCGCCGACTACCTGGGCAGAATCTTCGAGGAAGTGAAGCAGCGCCCGCAATACCTCG
>JBEKHU010000211.1:0-6022 GCA_050012115.1 Bryobacteraceae bacterium
CTCGGTGCGCCTGTAACGCAGGCCAGCGCGGGGGTAAGACGTCAATCGTAAGTAACGGGTCCGCGCCGGCTCAGTGCCGGTTGCCGCATCACCGCTGGCCGGCCTGTCGGCGCATCTCCGCCGGGACACGCTCGGTATCGTGCTTCAGGATCTGTATGGAAAACACCAGCGGCAGCGAGACGGGGTTATAGCAGGTTTTCGCGTCGCAGGCCTGGTAGCGGAACTCGCCTTCGAGTGTCAATACGCCCGATGGTGAAGTGGCCTCTCGCAGCAGCTTGTCGCTCGGGATGGTGACCTCGCGCACCAGGCGCAGCTTTTTCTCGTACACCGGGACGGTCTCGCCGATGGCCTTCAGGTGGAGCATCCGTGGCGCCGGCCAGGCGACCTCGGTGAACAACCGGGCGGGTAAGCGGACCGTGTCCGGGCGGCCCGGTTCGGCCGCCTTCGGGGCCTCGTCCTCCGGCCTGACGGGAGCGGTCAGCATCACCCAGGCCACCGGCTTGTATCCCCGGACGCCAGGCGCGTAGACGTGCATCCCGGGTTTCAGCTCGATGTTCAGCACCAAAGCGATCTTCTGCCCGCCCCGCGCGAAAGCCGCGCTGCTCGCCGCAGCCAGCCGCATGTGCCTGGTCTCCTGCACACTCGGCTCGGGCGAAGGATTCGCGCCGAACTGCCGCGCCAGTATGTCGGATGCTGTGACGCGCTCCGTGTAGTCGTCCTCGAAGTACTTCGCGGTCACTACGCCCGCGGCGTCGAGGACGTACGTGCCGGGGTTTGGCACGCCGTAGACGAAGGAACCCTTGGGCGCGTCCTCGTTGAGAATGCCGAAGGCGCGGATGATCCGCGAGTCCTGGTCCGAGAGTAGGGGAAATGTGATCCCGCGGCGTGTGGCGAAGTCCTTGAGCACTTCGACGCTGTCGTAGCTGATGGCGGCGACGTTCAGCCCGCGCTTCCTGAATTCCTCCTGGTGCACCTGCAGCTCCACGAGCTGCGCTTTGCAGAAGGGTCACCAGTCGGCCGAGCGGTAGAACACCAGCACCAGCCCCTTCGGCCCGGTGAGCGACGCGAACGCGCGGCTCTGGCCCGCTTGGTCGGACAACGAAAAGTCCGGGATCTTCGACCCGACGACCGGCCCCGTCGCGGTCGCAGCCAGGAAGAGAGCTGCGCTGGCCAATACCACCCCTCAATTCTATGCCCCGAATCTGAGGGTGACTGTTCGCCCCGCCCAATCGCCGGGTTGCCATCCCAACCCTGAATCGCCTGTGATAGAGTGCCCCCGGGACTCATGATGCACACGATCAGAGATCTGCCGGATGTTGAGTATGAAAAGTTCTGGCGGCGGCTGCAGCAGATTGGCCTGAACGCCTACGAGGCGCGATCCTATCTTGTGCTGGTCGGCCACCCGCGCTTCAAAGCCCTCGAACTCGCCGCCCGCGCGCAAGTCCCCCGCCAGAAGATCTACGAGGTCCTCGACAGCCTGGTGGAGAAAGGCTTCGCGCAGGTTGTCCAGGAGAAGACCAAACTCTTCAGCGCCGTGGAACCGGCCCTCGCCATCCCGGCCTACCTACAGCGGCAAAAAGAAGATCAGGAACGCCTGCTCAACGAGCAGAAGCGCCATGCCCAGAGCCTCGTGCACGACCTGCGCAGCGCTTACGCCGAAGGGCAGGTCGGGCGCGGCACGCTCGACTATCTGCGGATCGTCAACGACCCGGCTCAGACCGCCGTGCATTACCGCTCGATGCTCGGCGCGGTGGAGCGCGAATACCTTGAGTTCTCGCGTCCGCCCTATGCGGTGGACCCGCTCGATGAGCAACTGGTGAAGCAGGCCGCCGCGCGCGGCGTCAAGTGCCGCATTCTGCTCGAGCCCGAAGCGCTCGACGAAGAGCATCTGCAGCGCCTGGATGAATATGCCTCCTTCGGCGTGCAGGTGCGTCTCATCTCCAACCTGCCGATGAAAATGGCTACGTTCGACGGCGCCCAAGGGCTCATCGCGTTGCTCGATCCGGTGATCACGCGTCCGACATGGACCTCCATCGTCTTCGACCATTCCGGCATGGGCGAGGCCATGCAGGGCTTGTTCGAGCAGTGGTGGCGCAAGGCCGAGGCGCGCCCCTTCGCGGACTGACGCCCGCCTGGATCTTAGAATGGCGGGTATGGACCAGACACCCAAACGCGCTCTGCTTGTCATCGACGTGCAGATGGACTATTTCTCCGGCTCAATGACCGTGACCTACCCCGAAGGCCATTTCCAACGCCTGCTGGAGGCCATCGACACCGCGCGCGCCGCGCGCATCCCGGTCGTCGTTGTCCAGCACACTGCGGCGCGCCCCGCCTTGAAGGCCTTCGAGAAGGGCACCGACGGTTGGCAAGTGCATTCTGAGGTCGTCCGCCGCGGCTGGGATCACATTGTTGAGAAGAACTTCGCGGGCAGCTTCACCGGCACTGGTCTCGACGAATGGCTGAAGGCGCATGGCATCCAGACCGTCGTGATCTGCGGCTACATGACCCAGATGTGCTGCGACACCACCGCGCGCCAGGCGCAGCATCTCGGCTACGCCGTGGAGTTCCTCGGCGACGCCATCGGGACCCTGGACTTCGCCAACGACGCCGGCCATGTTAGCGCCGAGGAGTTGCACCGGGCCGTGCTCGTCACCCAGAACTGGGGCTTCAGCAAGGTATTGACCGTGAAGCAATGGGCCGCGCGCCTCGGGTAAAGCCGCCGCGAATGCACTTTCTCTAACCGGACCACCCGTTCCACCCCGCGGTTTTGCGGCCTGGGAGTCTATGCCTGCCGCGCGCTGTCGCCAGCGCCCGTCTCCTGCCGGCTGAGCACCTGTCGCACGGCGTAGATGCGCCGGCCCTGGCTTTCGAAATACGTGCGCATCATCACCTCGCCCAGCAGCCCTGTGGTGAACATCAGCATCCCCAGTCCCAGCAAGATGCCGCCCGCGAACAGTAGCGGACCGTGCTCCAGGATGATCTGCTGGCCGCGGATCTTCTCCACCACCAGGAACGTGAGAATCCCGACGCCCGCCGCCGAACTCAACAGCCCGATGCGCCCGAAAAAATGCATCGGCCGCGTCAGGTAGCGCAGCAGGAACCGGATCGTCAGAATGTCGAAGAAGACGTTGAACGTCCGCCCGATCCCATAGTGCGACGCCCCGCCCTCGCGCGGCGGATTGGAAATCGGCACCTCGGCGATGCGCGCGCCGTAGTAGCTCGCCAGCGCCGGGATGAAGCGGTGCAGTTCCCCGTACAGGTTGACTTCCTTCAGGATCTCCGCGCGGTAGGCCTTATATGTCGTCCCGAAATCGTGCAGTGCGACGCCCGACACCTTCGACATCATCCAGTTGGCGATGCGCGACGGGATCTTGCGCAGCACCATGTTGTCGTTGCGTTCCTTGCGCCACCCGCTGGCAATGTCGTAACCCTCTTCGAGCTTGTGCACCAGCGCGGGCAAATCGGCCGGATCGTGCTGCAGATCGCCGTCCATTGCCACGACAATCTCGCCCCGCGCTTCGTCGAAGCCCGCCGAGAGCGCCGCTGTCTGCCCGAAATTCCGCCGCAGCCGGATCACTTTCAGCCGTTTGTCGGTCTCCACCAGGTTGGCCAGCAGCTCGAAGCTGCGGTCGTCCGAGGCGTCGTCCACAAAGATGATTTCGTAGCGCTGGCCGAGCTTCCCCAGCACCTCCGTCAGACGATCGTACAGGCGCAGAATCGCCCGCTCCTCGTTGTGGATCGGGATCACGACGGACAGCATGCGGCTAACCCCATGATAACGCGAAACCTACTGATGCCAAAGGAGAAAAGCCCTTCGTGAAATGGCCTTCAGGGGGCGGGTTTGTTAAAATCAATAATAGTCCGCAATGTCGAATCCCCAAGACCCGCAGAACCCGCAGGGGCCTCCGCCCGCGCCGGGCGGAGGCATGCAGCTCCCGCTCGGCGACCGCCGCAACATCACCCCGGTGAATATCGAAGAGGAGATGCGCCGGTCGTATCTCGACTACTCCATGTCGGTGATCATCGGGCGCGCCCTCCCCGACGTCCGTGACGGCCTGAAGCCCGTCCACCGCCGCATCCTTTACGGCATGAGTGAGATGGGGCTGACCTTCAACCGCCCCACCCGCAAGTGCGCCAAAATCGTCGGCGAGGTTCTCGGCAAATACCACCCCCACGGCGACACGGCCGTCTATGACGCCCTGGTGCGCATGGCCCAGGATTTTTCGATGCGCTACCCCCTGGTCGACGGCCAGGGCAACTTCGGTTCGGTCGACGCCGATCCGCCCGCGGCCATGCGATACACCGAGGCGCGTCTTTCCAAGATCGCCGCGATGCTGCTGGAGGATATCGACAAGGACACCGTCGAGTTCCGCGCCAACTACGATGACAGCGAACACGAACCCGAGGTCCTGCCCACCCGCGTCCCCAACCTCCTGGTGAACGGCAGCGAGGGTATCGCTGTCGGGATGGCGACCCGCATCCCCCCGCACAACCTCACCGAAATCGTCAACGCCACCATCGCCCTGGTCCAGAACCCTTCGCTAACGCTCGACCGCCTCATCCCACTGGTGCCCGGCCCCGATTTCCCGACCGGCGGGATTCTGCTCGGCCGGCAGGGCATCTACGATTACTTCACCCGCGGCCGCGGCAGTCTCAAGATTCGCGCCAAGGTGGCCACTGAAAAGCTCGGCAAGGACCGCGAAGCCATCGTCATCACCGAGATTCCTTACCAGGTCAACAAGGCGCGCCTGGTCGAGCAGGTCGCCACGCTCGTCAACGACAAGAAGATCGACGGCATCAGCGACATCCGCGACGAAAGCGATCGCGACGGCCTGCGCGTCGTCATCGAGCTCAAGCGCGGCGAGCAGCCCGAAATCGTCCTCAACAACCTGTACAAGCAGACGCAGATGCAGGTCAATTTCGGCGTCATCATGCTGTCGATCGTGAACGGCCAGCCCCGCGAGATGGGGCTGATCGACTGCATCAAGCGCTTCATCGACCACCGCGTCGAAGTCGTCCGCCGGCGCACTGAGTTCCTCCTGCGCAAAGCCCGCGAGCGCGAGCATCTCCTGCTCGGTTTCCAGAAGGCCCTCCAGAATCTTGATGCCGTCATCGAAACGGTGCGCGCCTCCCGCAATCCCAAGGAAGCCCGCGAGGCCCTAATCGGCGTCGTTTCATTTCCCGACAACCCCCTCCTCGAGTCCGTCATCGCCAGGTGGTCGCCCGCGCTTCATTTCAATGGCGAGCCGCTCTCGCGGTTCGATTTCAGCGAGCGCCAGGCCCAGGCCATCATCGAGATGCAGCTCCAGCGCCTCACCGGCATGGAACAGCAGAAAATCCTCGACGAACTGGCCGAAATCGAGCGCCTCATCGCCGGCTACCTGGAAATCCTGAACAGCGACGCGAAGCTCCGCGCCATCATCATCGCCGAGCTCAAGGAAGTTCAGAAGAACTTTGGCGACGAGCGTCGCACTCAAATCGTTGAGGATGAGGGCGAGATCAACATCGAAGACCTCATCAAGATGGAGGACGTCGTCGTCACCGTCACCCGCGGCGGCTACCTCAAGCGCACCGCCCTCGATACCTACCGCCGCCAGTCCCGTGGCGGCAAGGGCCGCATCGGCATGACCACCCGCAGTGAGGACGTCGTCGAGCACCTCCTCAGCGCCTCGACCCACTCCTACCTGCTGATCTTCACCAACAAGGGCCGCCTCTATTGGCTCAAGGTTTATAACATCCCCGACGCCGGTTCGGCCAGTAAGGGCAAGAACATCAGCCAGCTCATCGCGCTCCAGGAAGACGAGTCCATCAAGGCCTTCCTCCCCGTCAAGGAGTTCACGCCCGATCAGTTCGTCGTCATGGCCACCAAGCTCGGCGTCATCAAGAAGTGCGAACTGGCCGAGTTCGACAACCCGCTTTCGCGCGGCATCATCGCCATTGGCCTCAAGACCGACGACGACGAGCTCATCTCGGCCAAGCTCAGTAACGGCGCGGACCTGGTTTTTATCGCTACCCGCAACGG
>JBEKHU010000212.1:0-6013 GCA_050012115.1 Bryobacteraceae bacterium
GAGTGGAGGGGCGCCCGCGTCCGGGACCTTCAAGATCAATGGCGCTCAAGTCGGCCTCGATCAGGACGGCTCCACCTGGCAGACGATTCTGTTTTTCATCAATGTGTCTGCCACCAGCGAGAATTCCGCGCTCGTGACGCTGATGGATCCGGAGGGCGCGCCATTCAACGCTACTTGCACGGAAGCCAATGGTGCCATTTCCGCCGCGTGCCAGTGGGCTGGGAATTCTCTTCTCGCTTACGGTACCGAGCGCTTCGTTGTGACCGGATTGACTCCGACTACGCCCGTCGCGCCGTTCAAGATCCAGCTCCAGTCCAGCGGCGGGTATTCGTTCAGCGCCATCGTCCAGCACTTCGATGTCCAGGGCAAACTCCTCTCGTCCACGGCATTGACCGACCCGGGACTCCTCGTACCAGCCGTCACCAACGCTTACGCCGCCGGGATTGACGAAGAGGCGCTGGTCGACGAGTCCATCATTCTTACCAACCCCTCCCCCAACGCGTCGATCAATATCACGTTGAACGCCTATGACGGCCAGTTTTCTGTAGGCCCGCGTGCGCCCATCGCGACGAAGCAGATTCTGATCCGGCCGTTGGGGCGCGTTTCGGGCCTGCTGACCGAGATCTTCTCCGGTGTAGACTTCGTGGAGATCTCGAGCAACGCGAATCCTGTCGGTACGGCTGGATTGCTCCAGGGTTTCCTCTCGGAGACCGCCGGCCAGGACTTCGGCTTCGCCGTGCTGCGCCAGGACATTGCTCCTAACGGTTTCATCGTCTCCACCCCCTGGACCGCATTCCCTGCCGCGCCGGCCCCTGCCGGCCCTTCAGCTTACCTTTCGGTCGATCCTCAACCGATCATCTGCCAGGGTAACTACACGGGAACGATCGCCGCCAGTGCCAGTGTCCCGTGGTACGTTTATGTTCACGCCGGAGCGGCAAAGTACCTGGTCATGGCGAGCGGGCCGGTGGTTAGTGCCACCGGTGACTACGGCACCACGACGGTCCATTGGCTCGCCCCTGGATATTCCTTCACTCTCGAAGCCCAGGCCGGAGGACTTCTCCGAACAGTGACGCTCACGCCGCCCGCCTCGTGCAGCGGCCACTAGAGATCGGACCACTTCATTTGCGCGCGCCAGGTCTGCAGCGGAGCTCCATCCGCATGAGGTCGGCCCGCCAGTCTGCTCCTGACAGACGTGGAGTTCGACTCTTTCCATAAATGCCGTGTTCTCGATGCGCGGGGGCGGCGCCCCCCGTCAGCCGGACCGTTGACGGGTCCGCCTCCGGCGGAGTCCTTCCGCTTGCGGCCCCAGGCGGCGGCCTCATTTGAAAACTCGTTCTGAGCGCGCCATCCGCATGCGGCCGCAGCCGGAAACTCCTCCTCGCATTCCTCGCCGGCGCGTGTCGGAAGCCGCTCAAGGTCCGCTACAAGAATGGTGTAAGATGTCATCAACTCGGAGAACCGGCGCTGGACCTCCGGCCTTTGCCGGCTGCGGGCCTGACGCGGCCGCCACATGACCATACGCGCCCCTGCGGAGGAATCGCTCGCGCTCCGGCCCCGTCCCGGATACCGCCGAGGTGCACCGTGCTGACCGGCTGCGCGCCGCCATTTCTGACTGCCCGTCGCCCCAACTGCGGCTCGCGCCTCATCGGCCGCGCGCTCCTGGTGCTGCTCCTCGCCGCCCTCGCTCCAGTTCCGATCCTTCACGCGCAACAATACGGCTTCCATGGCTACGGAACCGAGCAGGGTCTGACCAATCTTGCGGTCACGGCTCTGTTCCAGGACCGCACCGGATTCCTCTGGGTCGCCACCGAGAACGGTGTTTTCCGCTTCGATGGCGAACGCTTTCACCGCTTTGGACCCGACGAGGGGCTGCCACGCTCGATGTCCGCCTCGATTGGGGAAGCCCCAGACGGCAGCGTTCTGGTCGGATCCCAGGCCGGGCTGTTCCGCAACTGGGGCAACCGTTTCGTGCCCCTGAAACTACCCGGCGCAAACGCCATCAATACCCGTCAGGGCGTGGTTTTCGACGGTGCCGGGCGAACCTACGTCGCAACCGATAAAGGTCTCGTCGTGGTCGCCCTGGCATCGGGTGCCGGCCTGCAGGTTCGCCTTCTCCCCGTCCCCGCCGGTGTCAAGGAGCCTCTTTTCGCCGCCCTGTTCGCCGACCGCGGCGCACTCTGGTTCCGTTGCGATCAGGGACTTTGCCGGCTGGAACGCGACAGCGTGAGCAGGTTCGGCGAGCCCCAGGGCCTGCCGCCGTCGGCCTGGCACAGCATCGCCCGCGATGGGAAGGGCGATCTTTGGGTTGCCAGCCGCCGCGATCTGGCTGTCCTTCGTCAGGGGGAAAATCGCTTCGAGGTGGCCACCTCCACGCTCCCCGCTACCAGTATTGGCTTGGAACTGACCGTGGACCGCCAGGGGCGGCTTCTCGTGCCGACCACCGAGGGCCTGGCCATCCACGATGCCGGCCGTTTCCGGATCGTAGGCAAGAAGGCTGGTCTCAACCCGCCTGTCTACTCCGTGCTTCAGGACCGCGAAGGCTCGGTCTGGCTCGGCTACGCGGGACGCGGCCTGGCCCGCTGGCTGGGCTATGAGGAATGGGAAGCTTTCAAGGAAGAGAGCGGCCTGGCGAGCGAAGTGATCTACGAGATTCTGCCTCTCGCCGACGGCCTCTGGGTCGCTACCGAGGGTGGCCTGTTCCGCGGACGCAAGACCGGCGATTCCTGGAAGTGGGAGCAGCTTCAAGGCCTGGCCGGGGTGCCTGTCCATGCCCTCAAGCGCGTTCCCGATGGCCGCTTGTGGCTCGGCACCGAGGGCCGCAGTGCCGCCCTCTTCGATCCCGTGAGCGGCCGCGTGCAGTGGTTCGGCGACGCCCACGGCCTGCTGGCCGACTCGCCTTACGCACTTGAAATCGATCACACCGGCCGCCTCTGGGCCGGCACGGAAAGGGGCCTTTTCGTCTCCGACCCGGCCCGCGGCCGCTTCACCAGGGTCCAGGACGTCCCTGCGATCCGCGTCTGGTCGTTGACCGAAGCTCCCAATGGCGACATGTGGGCCGGCACCGCGGAGGGGCTTTTTCATCTCTCCGGAAGCCAGTGGCAGCGCCTGACGAAAGCCGGCGGACTGGCGGAAGACACGATCCTCGCCACGGCAGTCTCCCGCTCCGGAGATGTCTGGGTCGGTTACCATTCCTCAGGTACGCTGACGCGCATCCAGGAAAAGGGCCGGGAACTGCGGATGACCCACTACGGCCGCGATCAGGGGCTCAGCGGCGGCCTGACCTACTCTCTCGCCACCGATGAGCGCGGCCGGCTCTGGGCGGGCACCGACCAGGGCGTCGTCTTTTGGGATGGGAATTCCTGGATCACTTATGGCCGCAGCGATGGTCTCGTCTGGGACGACTGCGACCTCCATGCCCTGGCCCTCGCCCCCGACGGCTCTATCTGGATCGGCACCAGCGGCGGTTTGTCCCATCTCCGCCCTTCGGGAACACCCCCCGGCTCCCGCCCCCCGGCCGTCGTCTTCACCGCGCTCCTGCTCGGCCGGTCCCAATTCACGCCGGCCGATGCCGTCTCCGTCGATTCACGCTCCAACACCCTCACCGCGCGCTACTCCGCCCTCACCTTCTCACACGAGGGCGGCGTCCTTTTCCGTTACCGCCTCTCCCCGCTCTCCGACGAGTGGCGCGAAACCAACCTGCGGGAAATCCAGTTTCCCGACCTTCCGCCCGGCTCGTATCTTCTGAACATCGCGTCCCGCAACGCCTCCGGCCCGTGGAGCGAGCAGCCCGCTGCTTTCGCATTCGAGATCCGGGCCTCCTGGTGGCAGTCCTGGTGGTTCCGGCTGCTGGCCGTCCTGTTGCCCGTTCTGCTGAGTGCGTTCCTCCTGCTCAACCGCCATCGCCGCGAGGAAGCCGTGCGCCAGTCGTTGGAGGCCGCCGTCGGACAGCGCACTTTCGAACTGCGCAACCAGGCCGCCGAGTTGCAGCGGCAAACCGCCATCGCCGGCCAGGAGAAGGCGCGGGCCGAGGCCGCCTATCGCGCCAAAGGCGAGTTTCTGGCCTATGTCAGCCACGAGATCCGCACCGCAATGAGCGGGATCCTCGGCGCCAGCGACCTCCTTCTCTCCACGCCCTGCAATCCAGAGCAACAGGAATACCTGCACACCATCAAGTCCTCCGCCGACTCTCTGCGCGCCCTGCTCAACGATCTCCTCGACCTTTCCAAAATTGAGGCCGGCCGTCTGCAGATCCTCTCCGCGCCCTTCGCCGTCGCCCACGCCGTCGGCGGCGCCTGCCGCAACTTCCTTTCCGACGCCGGCCACAAGGGCCTTTCCCTAACTTGGCAGATCGCTCCGCATACGCCGGAGTTCGTCATCGGCGACGGCGACCGGCTGCGCCAGGTGCTCCTCAACCTAGTCGGCAATGCCGTGAAGTTCACCGAGCGCGGCAGCGTCCGCGTGGAGGTCTCGTCGCTCACGCTCGATGGCGCTGCCATCGAGCTCTCCTGCGCCGTCATCGACACCGGAATCGGCATCGCCGCTGAGCACCTCAACGCCATCTTCGAGTCCTTCCATCAGGGGGCCGGCTCCACCTCCCGCCAATTCGGCGGAACCGGCCTGGGGCTCGCCATATCGTCCCAACTGGTGGTCCTCATGGGTGGTCGGATCTCCGTCGAAAGCGCCCCCGGAGCCGGCAGCGCGTTCCGCTTCTCAGTCCGGGTGCGCCGCGCCGAAACGGCGTCCGGCTCCCCGGACCAGCCGGTCGAGCCCGTCGCAATTCCCCGCGCTGGCCACTGTCGGCGAGTCCTGCTGGTGGAGGACAATCCGGTCAATCAACGCGTGGCTACGGCGCTGCTCGGCCAACGCGGCCACCTCGTCGTGATCGCCGAGGATGGCTTGTCGGCCGTGACGCGCGCCGCCGCGGAGAGCTTCGACGTGATCCTGATCGACGTTCAGATGCCCCGCATGGACGGCTGCGAAGCCACGCGCCGCATTCGCGCGGCCGAAGCCGGCTCCGGCCGCCGCACGCCCATCTTTGCCATGACCGCGCACGCCCTGGAGTCCACCCGCGAGGAATGTATCGCCGCCGGGATGGATGGCGTCGTCCAGAAGCCCTTTCAGTCAGACGAACTATTCGCTGCGGTCGAAACCGGCCCCCGGCATCTCGTGCCTGCGGAGCCCCCCGAACCCGCCACCCCGTCCGGCCAGGACCCGCTGGCCTGATCCCTGGTGCGGCGCCCGCGCCCCGCATGCAAGAAGGGCCACCCCGTCGGGTGGCCCTTCTTTGATCGAAAGATACCGCGGAATCTACGCGCGCCGCCGCCTCAGCACCCACACGCCTGCCAACCCGGCGCAAATCAGGCCCACAGTCGACGGCTCGGGAATCTTCGCATCCTCGAAAATGAACGACCCCGCCATGTAGCGATCTGCTGGGCCGCTGTCCACCGTCGTCGGGAAATCAAAATAGGAACTGGAGCAGCCCGGACCCGGAAAATACTGGCATGAATTTGTAGGATCGTAGCGCCCGCTGCCGTCGAATGTAATCAGGCCGCCGCCGTCATTCAGCGTGATGCTTGGGCTGCCCTCGGTCTGCGGATAGGGATTGTACTCGTTCCAGTTCCAGTCGTTGAACGTCACCACGCTGTAGTAGCCCGGCAACAATTCCACGGCGCTTGACAGGTTCTGGAAAGTCTCGGAATTGATCTGGTCGCCCTCGCCGTAACCCGGTTTGGTGATGTCGAAGTTGTTTGGGTCGAAAAAGACACTGGCCACGGGGACCATGGGTGAGCCGCCGTTGCAGGTCGTGCACCCTGGACTATCGATTTTGTAAATCAGGACCCAGACGCCAGACCCGGGATGTCCTTCAGACCCGTTCTGGCCTCCATATATGTACTGCTCGTTGTTATTGCCGCCGTTGTACATGCCCAACGCCAGCACGTCAATCGCTGAATTGACCTCGAAATCCAGGCCCAGCGAGTTCCCGAAGTTCTGGTTCGTACACCCATCACACATG
>JBEKHU010000213.1:0-6010 GCA_050012115.1 Bryobacteraceae bacterium
CGGCTCAAGAAAGCGGAGTTGCACCTGCACCTGGAGGGGGCGGTGGAGCCCGAGACCCTGCTGGAAATCGATCCGGCGCTGACGCGGGAGAAGGTGGCGGAGGTTTACGGCTACACCGATTTCCTGGGATTCCTGAGGAGCTACGCGTGGGTGAACCTGAGGCTGACGGAGCCGGCGCACTTCGGGCTGATCACGCGGCGGCTGCTGGAGAGGCTCAGCGCGCAGAACGTGGTGTACGCCGAGATCAACCTCTCGGTGGGGGTGTGGCGGTGGCGAGAGTTGCCGTTTGAGCCGTATTTCGCCGCGGTCGCGGCGGAGGCGGCGCGCAGCCCGGTGCGGGTGCGGTACATCTTAGACGCCACGCGGCAGTTCGGCGTGGAGCAGGGGTGGGAGGTGGCGCGGCTGGCGGCGGCGAACCAGGGGCGCGGGGTGGTGGGGTTCGGGATCGGCGGGGACGAGGCGCGGGGGCCGGCGCGGGATTTCCGGGAGGTGTTTGCCTGGGCCAAGAAGCAGGGACTGCACCTGGTGCCCCACGGCGGGGAGACGATGGGGCCGCAGACGGTTTGGGATGCGCTGGAGTGCGGGGCGGAGCGGATCGGGCACGGCATCGGCGCGATCGGCGATGCGGCGCTGGTGCGGCACCTGGCGGAACGCCGGATCCCGCTGGAAATCTGCATCACGAGCAACCTGCGCACCGGCACAGTGGCATCGCTGCAGGAGCATCCGCTGCGGCGGCTCTACGATGCCGGGGTGCCGGTGACGCTGAACACGGACGACCCGGGGATGTTCGGGACCACGCTGGAACGCGAGTATGGAATTGCGGCCGCGGCATTCGGATTCACTGAGAAGGAACTAGGCGGCGTGGCGGCCAACGGCTTCGAATTCGCCTTCGACGAAGGGGCCAGGGCGTTCCAGGGATAGCGCCGAGATCAGACGGGCTCGCGCTTGCGGGCCAATTCGTTGACCAGGGATTCGAGGCGATCGATGCGCTCGTGCAGTTCCTGCAAGTCCTGACCCTCGGGGTCGGGCAGGCTGGCATGGTCGAGGGGCTCCTCATTGTCCATGCGCGAGCGGACGATGCGGCCGGGAATGCCTACGACGGTGGAATGGGGAGGGACGGACTTCAGAACGACCGAGCCAGCTCCGACGCGAACGTCGTCGCCGATGGTGATATTGCCCAGAATCTTGGCGCCGGCGCCGATGATCACGCGGTTGCCGATGGTCGGATGGCGCTTGCCCTTTTCCTTGCCGGTGCCGCCGAGGGTGACGCCCTGGTAGATCAGGCAGTCGTCGCCGATGATCGCGGTTTCGCCGATGACGACACCGGTGCCGTGGTCGATAAACAGACGGCGGCCGATGTGCGCGCCGGGGTGGATATCGATGCCGGTCATCCAGCGCGAGAACTGGTTGATAAAACGCCCCGCGACGGGCATCTTCCAGCGATAGAGGCGGTTGGCCAGGCGCTGAAAGAGGACCGCGTGCAAGCCGGGGTAGCAGAACAGGACTTCCAGCCAGCCCTTGGCGGCCGGGTCCTCGCGCATAATCGTTTCGACTTGTTCGCGCAGCGTGCCGAACATGGATCCTTACATTATGGATGAGAAGCCCGGCCCGGGGGTTCAAGCAAACACCGGTCCAGCATACGCAGAGCCTCCCGCGGCTCCGTGGCGACGAGCAGGCAGCGGCTGAAACGGGGCGGGACGAAACCCTCGGCGAGGGCCTGGCCGACGAACGCCAGCAGGTGGTCGTAGTAGCCGCTGGTGTTCAGCAAGGCGCAGGGTTTGTCGTGGTAGCCGAGCATCGACCAGGTGAGCACCTCGAACAATTCGTCGAGGGTGCCAAAGCCGCCGGGCAAGGTCAGTAAGGCGTCGCTCAGCTCGGTCATGAGGGTCTTGCGCTCCTGGAGCGAGGCGACGACGCGGAGTTCGGTCAGCGCGGGGTGGGCCACCTCGCGTTCCACCAGAGAGCGGGGAATCACCCCGACCACGCGGCCGCCGGAGGCCAGCGCGGAGTTGGCGAGAGCGCCCATCATGCCGTTGCGCGCGCCGCCGTAAACGATGGTCCAGCCCGACTCGGCGAAGAGCCGTCCGGTCTCGCGGGCAGCGTCCAGAAACAGATCTGAAACGGAATTGAAGGAGCCGCAGAAAACGCAGACCGAAGGCATGACTCTGCCCGCATTGTAGGAGACGTGGGCAGCGCGCCGTGAATCGGGCCGCGGGCAGGGGTGTGATAGGATGCGTGCTTTCGCAGGTTGGGGCCCGCTCCGTGCAGGTTTGGATTCAGAATTACGATCCGCTGGGCAACGCCGTGCTTTCCACGGCCGTGGCGGCGCTGCCGGTGACGCTGCTGTTCTATCTGCTGGCGGTGCGCCGGCTGGCGGCGCACTGGGCGGCGGTGTGGGCGTTCGTATGCGGCGCGGCGCTGGCGCTGGCGGTGTTCCGGATGCCCGCGACGATGCTGGCGGCGGCGGTGGGACACGGGTTCGTGTATGCCGCGATCCGCATTGCATGGATCCTGGTGGCGGCCGTTTTTATCTACGACCTGACGGTGGAGAGCGGGCATTTCGAGACGATCAAGGCGTCGATCGGGGGGATCACGGACGACCGGCGGCTGCAGGCGCTGCTGATCGCGCTGGCATTTGGGGCGGTGCTGGAGGGCGCGGGGGGCGGCGGCGCGCCGGTGGCGGTGTGCGGGGCGATGATGATCGGCCTGGGTTTCAAGCCGTTCGAGACGGCGGTGATGTGCCTGCTGGCGAACACGGCGCCGGTGGCGTTCGGCGGGATGGGCAATCCGGTGCGGACGCTGGTGGCGGTGACGGGCCTGGCCGAGCCCGACCTGGCGGCGATGACGGGGCGGATCGTCTCGATCACGGCGCTGATCCTGCCGCTGTGGCTGGTGCGGTACATGACGGGGTGGCGCAACACGCTGCGGGTGTGGCCGGGCCTGGCGGTGTGCGGCATCGCGTTTGCCGGAACGCAGTTATTCTGGTCGAACTACATCGACGGAACGCTGGTCAACGTGATCGGCGGGATGTTCACGCTGTTGCTGTGCGCGGTGTTTTTCCGGTTCTGGCAACCGACGCCGATCTGGCGCTATGCCGAGGATCCGCCGGTGGCGGAGCTGGCCCGGAGCCAGCACACGACGCGGCAGGTGCTGCATGCCTGGTCGCCGTTCATGCTGCTGGCCGTGTTCGTCGTGTTGTGGGGACTCCCGCCGGTGAAGCACCTGCTGGAGAGCACGGATTACAGGACTCCGATGCCGGGGCTGCACCAGATGGTGTTGCGCACGCCACCGGTCGTGGCCAAGAACCACGCGGAGCCGGCGATCCTGGAGCTGGCCTGGCTGTCGACGGTCGGCACGGGATCGTTCCTGGCCGGGCTGCTGGCCGGGCCGATGCTGGGGCTGTCGTTCGGCAGGACATTGCGGGTGTTCGGCAGGACGAACTGGCGGCTGCGCTACAGCCTGCTGGCGATCTCGGCAATGATCTGCCTGGGATTCGTGACACGCTACTGCGGGATGGATGCGATCCTGGGGCTGGCGATGACCAACACGGGGTGGCTGTACCCGATCTTCGGCACGCTGATCGGATGGCTGGGGACGGCGATGAGCGGGACGGACGCCGGCTCGAACGCGCTGTTCGGCAGCTTGCAGGTGATCACGGCCAACAAGCTGGGATTGAATCCGGTGCTGATGGCGGCGGCCAACACGGCCGGGGGCGTGATGGGCAAGATGATCGGCGCGCAGTCGGTGATCGTGGCCTGCGTGGCGACGGGGCTGGAGGGAAAAGAGGGCGACGTTTTCCGGGCCGTTCTGAAACACAGCATCGCGCTGGCGCTGCTGATCGGCCTGATCGTGATGTTTTTCGCCTACGTGGCGCCGGGATGGGTGCCGAACGGGCATAAATGGTGGTAACGGAGAGCCGCGGTGTGCGCTCTCACGGGAAATCGCAGGGACAAGGAGCCAGTGCATCGATGAGACGCAGAGTCACTCAATTGGGAATCCTGACCGCGCTGTGCGCGCTGCCGGCGCTGGCGCAGTTGGGCATGTTCACAAAAGATCAGCTGATCGCCATCACGAGCGAGTGGAAAGGCGAACGGTTCCCCGACGGGCGCCCGAAAGTTTCCGACGAACTGCTGGACCGGCTGGCGACGGTGGACGCCGAAGAGGCGTGGGGGACGCTGCGCGGGGCGGGCTACCCGCTGCAGTTCGAAGGCAACTTCAAGACGGTGAATGTGAAGCCCGGGGGGCCGCGGCTGGTGGGCCGCGCGGTGACGGCGGTGTTCGTCCCGTTCCGTAAGGACTTCAACGATTACATCAACGCGAATGGGAAAAAAGAGGGCCGGGTGAGCCGCGGGCAGAACTCGTGGGTCATCGACACGCTGGTGAAGCGCGATGTGATGGTCGTGGACCTGTTCGGCAAGATTGAAGACGGCACGATCATCGGCGATAACCTGGGCACGGCGATCATGGCGAAAACCGGGACGGGACTGGTGGTCGACGGGTCCATACGCGACGTGAGCGGCAACCAGGAAATCGAGGGCTTTCAGATCTTCGCCCGCGGCTTCCATCCCTCGGCGCTGCGGAACACGACGCTGGCGGGCATCAACGTTCCGATCCGGATCGGCGGCGTGACGGTGCTGCCGGGCGATGTCGTGGTGAGCGATCCCGAGGGCGTCACCTTCATTCCGCCGCAGGTTGCCGAGAAGGTGGCCAGCGAGGCCGAGCGCACGCACATGGTCGACGAGTGGGGCCACAAAATGTTGCGCGAGGGCAAATACACGCCGGGCGAAATCGACACGGAGTGGACTCCGAGGATGATCGAGGAGTTCAACGCGTACTGCGCGTCGAAGGGATCGAAAGTCCGGCTCGGGCCGAAGGGCAAACGCGGGGACCTGTAGACTCCCTGGGTCACCAAGGGGGGCGGAGGCGAGCGGCGGATTCAGCCTCTCCGGCAGTCCGGCCGCCGTCCAAATGGCCGGGCGCCGGCCGGCAGCAAGGGCGGATGGGGCGCCTCCAGGAGCGGCGTGCCGGGGACGGGGTGACGCGGCAGGAATGCCGGCGAGGGGGAGTTGCGGGCGCGGGCAGGCCATGATTCCTGGTTCACGGCGGGAAAATCGCGGTAATCTGGATATTCTCATGGGAATCAGCCGCGCTATCGTTATTCTGGCGCTCGCCGGATCATCCGGGCTGGCGCAAATGCCTGCCGCCGGGGGCCTGGCGGACCCGCGCCAAGGTGGGGGCCAGCAGGCGGGAACGGGTATCTTCCAGCCGTGGCTAGCGGTTTCGGGCAGTTACACGACAGAAATCAATCCCCCCCCAGGCGATCTAAATCCGATCAGAAGATCGATCGGCGTGAGCGGTGGCGTCGCGACAGTGAGAACGTTCCGGAGGACGACTTTTGTACTCGGCTACAGTGGCAGCGGCAGCCGCTATCTGGGCCAATTGGGGGACGCGTATGGCTGGCTGTCCTCCAATGTGGTCAGCCTGTCGGTGGGGACACAGATATCCAAACGTTTCACCGTTGGTTTCGGGGAGTTTGCCGGAGCCTCGAACGGCGGATTCGGATCCACGGCGTGGGCGACGCCATCCACCCCGAACGGCGTGCTGGGGGCGATCGGAGTCGCCGCCGGCTACCTGTATGGGGGGACGCTGGTTCCCCCAAGCAGCAGCCCGATCAACCCGTTGCAGAACGGCCTGGTGGATACCGAGTCCTCCAGCCGGATGACGTATTTCTCGAGCACGTCCGGGAGCCTCGGCGTGCTGCTTTCCAAGCGAACCATGCTGAGCTTCGGGGGTTCGGCGTTCTTCGCGCGGCGCGTGGGCGACTCCTTCAGCGATTCGAACGGATACTCGGGCAGCGTGAGCCTGAGCACGTATTGGTCGAAAAGGTTGAGCACCTCCGTCGACTACTCGTTCACGCGGATCGACTTCTTGAATAGCATCGGGTACACGAACGTCCAGGGGATTTCGGGGGGCGCGTCTTACCAGATTTCAGCGCACGATAGCGTGTCTG
>JBEKHU010000214.1:0-6009 GCA_050012115.1 Bryobacteraceae bacterium
TTTACCACGCGCCAGATGATGGGCCGCCTGGTGCCCGAGCGCGAGTTCCACGAGATCCCGGCCCTGCCCTCGCGCATCCGCCTGCTCGCCGGCGACCTCGCCCTCGGCCGCGGCGCGCCGCCGGCCGAAGTCCGCGCCGCCTACGAAGCCGCCCTCAACGAGAAGCCCGCGCCCGCCGGCCACGAGGGCCGCGCGTTGGCGCTGCTCCTTGAGAAGCGGCCGGAAGACGCCCGCCAGGAGCTCATCGCGGCAACCGCGGCCGAAGGCGCGGGTCCGCGCGCGTATTACGAACTCGCCCGCCTGGAAAAGGACCCCGCCCGCAAGCTCCAGTTGCTCGAGCAGGCCGTGAAGCTGAACATCCAGTGGGCCGATCCGTTCCTCGAACTCGCCCGCCTGGAGCCCGGCCCCATCCGCCGCGCCGCTCATTTCAAAAAGGCCGCCACGCTGCGCCCGCGCGACCCCCAGATCTGGCTCAGCCTGGCCCAGGCGCAGTTCGACGCGAAACAATTCGCGGAGGCCGAGAAGTCGATGCGCATGGCTCTCGGCGCGGCCCCCGACGAAGCCGCGCAAGCCGAGCTGACCCGCCGCTTCGAGGAGTTCGAGCAGGCCAAGGCCGACGCCGAGGCCGCCATCCGCAAGAAGGAACGGAACGAAGAGGCGGCCGACCTCGAACGCGTCCGCAGTGAGGCCCTCGCCCGGGTGCACAAGGCCGAGCAGGCAGCCAACGAAAAGGCAGGCGTCGTGAAAGGCCAGAAGGTCGTGGAGTGGTGGGACGGGCCGCCCACGAAAACTCTCAGCGTGACTTTGAAACAGGTGGATTGCCTGGGCAAGCGCGCCCGGCTCATCCTCGACAACGGCGGCCAGCCGCTGCGCCTGCTGATCCCCGACTCCGGCCAGATCCTGGTGCTGGGCGCGGACGGCAACCCGGTGGCCGACAAAGCGCGCCTCGGTTGCGGTCCGCAGCGCCCGCCGCGCCGTGTCAAGATCGAATATACGCCCCGGGCCGACGCCGCGGCGGGCACCGCAGGAGACGCCGTATCTCTGCAATTCCTGACCGAAACCCGGCCGTAGCAGCCCGTGGTAGACATCTCGCGAGCCGCGTTGTGAGCGCCGCCGCTGGCCAATGCGCACCAAAGCGACGAAGCCGATGCCGGTCCATCGGTGAGGAGTCTTTGTGCGCATTGGACCCGGCGCCGCCACAACCCGAAGGGCAGCCGGGATTTGGGCCGGTTGCTTCGTCTCTCCCCGTCGCCGGTGATGCGTATCAACTTGCCTCCAGTTCCACGCTCTTGGCGCAAATCTTCAGGCTGCGCGGCCGCCGCGATTTCTACCACGGGCTGCTAAACCCCGCCCTGCCGCGCCACCGGCTCCCCGCGCGGGCGGGCCACTGAATGCGCCTCTCCGTCTCCGCCCGCTGGGCCGCCATCGCCGTCATCGCGCTCTCCTCGGCGCTGAACTTCCTCGACCGGCAGGTGCTGGCGGCACTGGCGCCGCAACTGATGCGCGAGTTCCGCCTGACGGCCGCGCAATACGGCGACGTGATCTTCGCCTTCTCCATCTCTTACGCCCTCGCCGCTCCGCTCGCCGGACTCTTCATCGACCGCCTCGGCCTGCGCATCGCGACCTCCATCACCGTCGCCGCCTGGTCGCTGGCCGGCCTGGCCACCGGCCTGACCAGAAGCCTGGGACAACTCGTGCTCTGCCGCTCGTTCCTCGGCGTCGCCGAGGGCGGGGGCATTCCCTCGACCGGCAAGGCCTGCGCCGTCTACCTGCAGCCCGGCGAGCGCGCCCTCGGCAGCGGCATCACCCAGTTGGGCCTCTCCCTCGGGGCCGTTGTTGCGCCGATCCTGGCCGAAACCTGCGCCCGGCTGTGGGGCTGGCGCTCGGCCTTCATGGTCGCCGGCGCGCTCGGCTTCGTCTGGGTCCCGTTCTGGCTTTGGATCAGCCGCCGCGCCCCCGTTCACGACGCGTTACCGAACAGCGACCCGTCACCGAGCCGCGGCCCGTTTCTGAGCCGCGACCGTAAGGGAGCGGATGCCCCCCCCTTGCAACCCCTTGCTCCCCGCCCGGCGGCGATTCTCTCCGACCCCCGCTATCTGGCCATCCTGGCCTCCAACGTGCTCCTCATGCTGGTCTACAGCCTGTGGGTCAACTGGACCACGATCTTCCTGGTTCGCGTCCACCACATGGCGCAGCACGAAGCCAACGTCCAGCTCGCCTGGATCCCGCCGGTCTTCGCCTCCGCCGGCGGCCTCTTCGGCGGCTGGCTTGCCCTGCGCTGGTTTAGCGGCCACAACATCGTCACCGCCCGCCTGCGCATCGTCCTGACCTCCGCCCTGGCGCTGCTGGCGACCGCCCTGGTCCCGTTCGCGCCCACCGCCCCGGCCGCCACGGCCCTGATCTGCCTTTCGTTTTTCGCCTGCGTCCTTGGCAGCGTAAACATCTACTCGCTGCCTCTCGACCTCTACGGAGCGCGCCACGCCGCCTTCGCGGTCTCCGGCCTGACCAGCGTCTACGGCCTGCTGCAGGGCGTTTTCTCCTCGCTCGCCGGCCGCGTCATCGATGCCCACGGCTTCGCCCCGGTGTGCGTCTTCACGGCGCTCTGCCCGCTCGGCGCGTGGCTGGTGTTGCGTCTTGCACTCCGTAAGGACATGCGCCAGGAGCTGCGCGCCGCATGAGATCACCTGCCTTCATCGTCCGCCGCATGCAGCCGCTCGACCTGCCCGCCGTGGGCCGCATCCAGGCCGCCTGCCCGGAGGCCTCTCAATTGGTGCCACTCGATTACCTGGCCCACGCCGCCGTCGTGGCCACGGAGAAGGTCCGGCTGGCCGGCTTCGCGGTGGCCCGCCAGGTGGCGCCCGACGAGTACGAGATTCTCAACCTGGCCGTCGACCCCGCCGCCCGCCGCCGCGGCCTGGGCCGCACTCTGCTCGCAGCCCTGCTGAGGCTGCCGGGCCGGACTCTCTACCTGGAGGTCCGCGCCTCCAACGCGCCGGCCCGCGCCCTGTATGCTTCCGCCGGCTTCGTGGAGTCCGGCGTCCGAAAAGACTATTACCCCGGCCTGCCACACCCGGACAGCCCCCCCGAGGATGCCATTGTCATGAAAATGCAAAAGTGGTAGCGTTTGGGTACGGCAGACCGAGGGGCCTGCCCACTGCCCATGCAGATCTGCGTGACCCGCCGAGCCAGTCCTCCAGAGACCATCGCCCGGCGTGGATACTATGCAAAGGAGAACCAGCCGTACATGGAGAAGCTCACGCTGGAAGAAGTGAAAGCGTACCTGATGGAGTCAAACGAGGAGTTCCGGGCCATTGCCGAAAAGCACGCGGAATACAAGCGGCTCATCGAGGCCATTGAGTCGAAACCCCACCTGACCGCTCAAGACGAGATTGAAGAGCACCGGCTGAAGAAGCTGAAGCTGCGGCTCAAGGACCAGATGCAACAGATGGTCAACAGCTATCGTGCCCAGTCGGAGGTAGCTTAACTTCAACTCAGTCTCCTGGTGGGCGTTGCCACTTCAGGTACGCTCGTTCGAAACGTGAAAGCCCCGGTCTCCAGCCGGGGCTTTTGCTTTGTACGGCGCCGGCAAGACACCGCGAAAAACACCCCCAAAACACCGTGCGGCGATATGCGCTGAGATTTTCGATAAGTCCTTTAGAAAACCGTAGTTACACGGTGAAAATGCAAAAATGTGCGTGTTAATGTTTCTAACCCCTTTGTTTGCAACAGATCCACCGTGACGCACGGTGAACCGTGTTAATGCGGCACCTTAATGTTCGTAACTCCAATCATTGCAACACATCCACCGGGACGCACGGTGACGCATGTTAATGTGCGTCAAAATGCGCGTCAAATCTCAATAACTCCTTTGTTTGCCACAGATCCACCGTGACAATCGCGCAAGTCCTTTAGAACTAAGTACTTACACGCTTGGCGCGGGCGCATTCGCGGCGCAATACGGCTAAGTCCTTTAGAAAACCGTAGTTGCACGGAAACGCAAAAAGACGGTGTTCTTACGGTAGAAACACGGTGAAACACGGTGTTTTCACGGTGAAATCGCGTTCCGCCGCGCGGTGAGGTGCACGCTTGAACCGCGGCGCGTCGCACAGTGAACTACCGCCGCGACCATCTATGTCAGAGGCGAATGTGAAGCGAAGATACAGATCCTCAGCAGCACCCTTTCCTCGGCCGGTCGGACGTTCTGATTCACCCGGAAGAAGCCCTTTGGCGCGTACTTTCAGTGGCACTATCTGTTCCTCAAGACCACTCTGATCCGCCAGTTCGTGGAGCCGGTTTCTGGTGATCCCGGCGCGGGTTCTCTCCGCGCGGCAAGCCTTCGGGATCCGGCGAAGGACCCAAGCCGGTCCTCTGGGAGCACTTTGGGGTAACAAAACCGATAAACACAACTTAAATACTTGAACCAGCGGCAAGCAGGTGTAGAATGCTACCGCGGCATGGAAGCGACGGAAATCCCGGATGAGGCCATCGTCGCCGAGGGGTCCTCATCCTGTTGAATCCCAGCCTCAGCCGCGATCGCCGCACGCACCAAACGTCCCCACGGGCGCTGGTCCAATCGTCAGAGAGAACGCCGGGAGGAGGATTCTGTTTATGCCAGTTGTCGCACGTCTGATCGTCCTGCTTACGGTCCAGGGTGCGCTGTTCACCATCAGCGCGCAGACCGCCACTCCAACGCCAACCGCACTCCAGGGAAACTGGAACGCCAAACCGCTCGTGACGAGAGCGACGGCCGTGCCGGGCGGCCAGGGTGAGCTGTTGGAATTCGGCGATGCGTATGTCACCGACACTTTCCTTGCTTTCTGGGCGCGAACCGGCCCCAAAGACAAAGACTGGGTGCTGTTCTCCTGGAAGGACGACAAGCTCACGCGTGTTCTTCAGAGTGAGGCCGAGTTTGTCGCGCCCGATTCGCGCAAGGTGAGGATCCACCGCAAGGTGAGGAGCCCATTTGGCGGCACTGACCTGTCCACGCCGATTCATGCCGGCAAGCGCCTGCTCTACTTCTCACCCACTCAGCCGGACCACCTCTACGCCTGGGACGGCGACAAGCTGGTGAAAGTTCTGGCCAGCGGCGACGAGTTCGCGGTCGGCGAGGGCCGTTACGTCATCAAGCGGGCTCGCGTGCTGGATGTGGGGGCCGACGGCAAAGCGCTCGTCTATTGGGACTCCGCCCAGCAGAATGCAAACGGTTGGGCGCTGCACGACGGCACCAGCTTCACTCCGCTGTGGAAGGAAGGGGATGAGATGCCGGGCCTGCCGGGCGTGCGTATCGAGAATCTCTCGGCCGGCAAGTTCTGCGCCTTCAACTGCGTGCCTCCAGCGAAACTGCTCGAGGATGGTTCGCTGCTCGCCAGTCTGCGCGTGGTGGCGGGCGGAAAGAAACGCCTCGCCCTGTTCCGCGTTGCGGCCGGCAAGTCCGAGGAGATCGTTGCCGACGGCGCGCATAATGCCGACAACACCATCCAACTCGGCCAGATATACGCCGCCACGCCACGGTCCTTCGTCATGGACGCCACCAAGACCTGGATCAGCTCCGATGCTTCCGCCATGTACTCTTGGGAGCGGCCGCTGTTCCTGTTCTTCGATGCGGGCAAGTACCAGGTCCTGTCGGCGGTGCCCGAGCGCGAGGCGCACATCCTCAACATCAACATCCGCGACCACCCGGATTTCGCGTTTGAGGCCGCGCTGATCCTCGCGCCGGAATCGCCGCGCGCGCTGCTGACAGTGATTGTGGCGCGCAAGAAGTCCGGAATGATGACGGCCAAGTTCCAATCGTATCCCGGCCTGTATTTCTGGGACGGAGAGAAACTCTCTTCTGTGGCGTGGGAGGAGGCCCTCGGGCTCAGCCCCTCGGCGGTGGTGGAACAGTTGCAGCAGAAGCCGAAGTTCGGCCAGACCTACATGTCGATGGTCCAATCGATCAGCCTCCGGTCCATCCCTGGCCCCATCGGGGGCGTCAGCGTTCGGTTACCCTTGCCAGCTGATTCTCGCGTC
>JBEKHU010000215.1:0-6002 GCA_050012115.1 Bryobacteraceae bacterium
AGCCCTTGCCGGCCTCGCCCAGGACGTCGGACCTGGGCACGCGGACGCCATCCAGCAGCAGTTCGCAGGTGGAGGAGGCGCGGATGCCGAGCTTGTGCTCCTGCTTGCCGACGGCGAAGCCCGGCATGCCGCGCTGGACCACGAAGCAGGTGATGCCCTTGTAGCCGGCCGGCGGGTTCGTGTTGGCGAAGACCAGGAACAGGCCGGCCTCGGCGGCGTTGGAGATCCACAGCTTGCGGCCGGTCAGCACATAGGCGTCGCCGTCCTCGACCGCGCGCGTAGCCAGCGCGAAGGCGTCCGAGCCGGAGCCGGCCTCGGAGAGCGCGTAGGCGCCCACGGTGTCCTGCGCCAGCCGCGGCAGCCAGCGCTGCTTCTGCTCCTGGTTGGCCCAGCGCAGAACAGCGTTGTTCACCAGCGTGTTCTGAACGTCGACGACCACGGCGGCGGCCGGGTCGACGGCGGCCAGTTCCTCGATGGCCAGCAGGGCGTGGAAGAACGTGCCGCCCGGGCCGCCGTACTCCTCAGGGATTTCGATGCCCATCAGCCCCAGTTCGAACAGCTCCCCCAGCAGGCCTTTGTCGAACGCCGCCTGTTCGTCCATCGCGCGCACTTTGGGTGCGATGCGCTCGCGTGCAAAGCGCCGGACGGTCGAGCGGAACAGCTCCTCCTCCTCGCTGAACCAGGTCAGAGGGCGCACGTGGCCATCCGCATTGGCAAGCCCCTTGGACATGCCATCATTAGACCATGCGCGATTGGACGGCGATCGCGGCGGGGCTCAAAATCGAGCTCGGCGACCGCGCGAAACAGACGCTCGAAGGGCTCGACAAGACCATGCTCGGCCTGCGCGGGCTGATCGACTGGCAGGAGGAGCCCGTGCTCCTGTGCAGCGTTCTGCCGCCCGAGGACGACGCCGGATGAGCCCAGCCGGGATGACCCTGATTGAGGCGGCGCAGGCGCTACGCTCCGGCCAGATCTGCTCGGCCGAGTTGACCGAGGAGTGCCTGAGCCGGATCGAGCGCCTCAACCCCAGCCTGAACGCCTTTCTCACGGTGACGGCCGACACGGCGCGCGCGCAGGCGCGGCAGGCCGACGAGGAGCGGCGCGCAGGCATGGACCGGGGGCCGCTGCACGGCATCCCCATCGCCCACAAGGACCTGTTCTGCACGGCCGGCGTGCGCACCACGTCGGGCTCGAAGCTGTTCGAGAACTACGTCCCGGACTTCGACGCGGCCGTCGTGGAGCGGCTGCGGGAGGCGGGCGCGGTGATGCTGGGCAAGACCAACATGCACGAGCACGCCTACGGCATCACCTGCGCCAACCCGCACTTCGGCGCCGTGCACAATCCGTGGGACATCGAGCGGATCCCGGGAGGTTCCAGCGGCGGCTCGGCGGCCGCGGTGGCCGCAGGCCTGTGCCTGATGGGCACCGGCAGCGACACCGGCGGGTCGATCCGCGTGCCGGCCGCGTACTGCGGCGTGACGGGCCTCAAGCCGACCTTTGGGCTGGTCAGCAAGTACGGCGCGATGCCGCTCGGCTTCAGCCTCGATCACGCCGGGCCGATCGCGCGCACGGTGCGCGACGTGGCGGTGTCGCTGGCGGCGATGGCGGGCTTCGACCGGCGCGACCCCAACAGCGCCCGGGGCCATGCGCCCCCTCCGCTGCAGGATCTGCTGCCACCGCCGGTGGTGGACTCGCTCAAGGGCGTGAAGATCGGGATGCCCGAGAACTTCTTCTACGAGCGCCTCGACCCGCAGGTCGACAACGCCGTGCACTTCATGGCCTACCGGGCGCAGGACCTGGGCGCGGAGCTGGTGGCGCTGCGGGTGCCCGACGGGACCCAGTTGAACGTCGTCGCCCAGGTGACGCTGCTGGTGGAGGCCGCCGCCGTGCATGAACCCTACATCCGCAAGCAGCGCAAGCTGTACGGCGAGGACGTCCGGACGCTGATCGACATGGGCCGCGTGATCCCGGGCGTGGACTACGTCCAGGCGCAGCGGCTGCGGCGCCGGGCGCAGGGGGTCTACCGGTCGATCCTGAAGCAGGTCGACTGCCTGCTGGTCCCCACGACGCCGATCGTGGCGCCGATGATCGGCCAGACCGAAGTGGCCATCGACGGCCAGGTGGAGGATGTGCGGCTGGCCTCGACGCGCCTGGTGCGGGGCTTCAACGCGCTGGGCTTGCCGGCGCTGGCCATGCCGGCGGGGTTCACGCGCGGCGGTCTGCCGATCGGCATGCAACTCGTCGGGCGGGCCTTCGGCGAGAAGGAACTGCTGCGCATCGCCGCGGCGCTGGAGGATGCCACGGGGCACGTGGTGCGACGGCCCGTGATGGCCGGCTGATCGGCGTTGCTCAGCCGAGGGATTGCGCCGCGCGCGGCGCCCTGGAGGCGCGGTTCGGCGGTGGCGGGGGACGTCACCACGTGCGCCCCATCATGAGCGCAGGGGCGCACGAAAACAAATCTGAAGGAGCAAAGCCAATTGTCGAGTTTTCTTTTTAGAATGATTGGCTTGCACTGGCTATCTTTCGTTAGTTTTCGCTGAGCATTTGCGGTTGTCAAAGAACGTGGCCGGCGCACCGCGCAGGTGGCCGGCACTTTGAGCTTACACCCGGGTGTCAAGCGAAAATGCCGGGGCGGAGCGGGATATCCGTCATTCGTAGTAACGCACGCCCTCGCACCCCGGGTACTGGGCTTACCCCAATCCACGCATTTCATCACTCCACATGACGCCTCGAGGAAGCGGGCTGATCGAGGGGCCAGATCAGGCACGGAGGAACAGCCCGGCCTATGCCGCCAGGACTGTTCCGGACGCGCCGGAGTTGTGCTGAGAAAAAGCCCGAGCCGGTGCGACTGTGTTGATTGACCGCGGAATTTTCCGCGTGCGTATAATGGGACTTCAGGGTCTGGAGTGTTCGTCCCACTTCATCCTCCTCGGCCCACACTCGGCAGAACGGTCGTCCATGGAAAAAATCGTTAGTACCCTGCAGGATATCCTTGTTCGAGCCATACCTACCCTGATCCTGGTCATCGCCTTCCACTGGTATTTGAAGAAGGTCCTCATGCAGCCCATGCAGCGCGTCCTGGCCGAGCGCAGGAAGCGGACGGAAGGGGCGGTCGAGGCGGCCGAGAGCGCGCTGGCGCAAGCGGCCGAGAAGGCGGCGGCCTATGAGAAAGCGCTGGAAGAGGCGCGCGCCGGGATCTACGCCGGGCAGGAAGAGAACCGCCGGCGGCTGAGCGCCGAGCAGGCCGCGGCGGTGGAGACGGCGCGGAGCAAAGCGGCCTCCCAGGTGGCTGCGGCGCGAGCCGAAATCGCCGCCGAGGCAGAGGCCGCCCGGGCATCTCTGGCCGCGGAAAGCGAACGGCTGGCCGACCGGATTGCGGATGCCGTGCTGGCGGGGAAAAACTGAGATGCGCAAGCTGTTGCTGTTGGTCGCTTTTGCCGGCGTAGCGCTGGCCGCCGAAGAAGGCGCCGCCGGGAAGCGCGAAGAGCCCAGCTATCTTCTGGAGAAGTGGGTGAATTTCTCCATTCTGGCCGGGGGCTTGGGGTATGTCGCGGTGAAGGCGGGCGGGCCCGCATTCCGGGCCAAGAAGCTGGAAATCAGCGAACGCATGGAAGAGGGTGCGCGCCGGGCCGAAGCTGCCGCCGAGCGGGCCGCCGAGGTCGACCGGCGCATGGCGGGTCTGCAGGCCGACGTCGAGGAAATGCGGGCCAAGGCGCGCATTGAGATGCAAGCCGAAGCCGAGCGGATCGGGGAGGAGACGGCCCAGAAGATGGCCAAGATCGGGCACGCCAGCGAGCTGGAAATCGTCTCCGCGGCCAAGGCCGCCCGCCTGGAATTGAAGGCCGCGGCCGCCCAACTGGCGCTGGATCTGGCGCGCCAGAAGGTGCAGGCGCGAATGGACGAGCCGACCCAGGCAGCGCTGGTGAATCGCTTTACGCGGGGCCTGGACAGCTCACAGGGCCTGAGCCAATAAGGAGAGCCGCTCAAGATGTCGCTCGCGGTCACCAACCAGTACGCCAAGGCGCTGCTCGCCGTGGTGAGCAAGCCGGGTTCGACGCTGGCGGCGGAACAGGCGCTGGCGCAACTGGACGCGATCCAAGCGCTGATCCGGGGATGTCCGGAATTGCGCCTGGCGCTGCTTTCGCCCGCCATTAACGCGGCGCAGAAGAAGAAGGTGATCGAGCGGCTGGGCAAGATGCTCGGGCTGCACCCGCTGATGAGGAATTTCCTGAATGTGGTCACCAGCCATCGGCGGGTCCCGCTGCTGGCAAGCATCCGGCAGGCGTTCCAGTCGCAACTGGATGAGCAGCTCGGAATCGTGCGCGCGGAAGTGACCGCGGCGCGCGCATTGTATACAGAGCAGCAGACGGCGCTGGAGGCGAAGCTGGCGGGCACGGTCGGGAAGAGCCTGCGCTGCGCCTATGCGGTGGATGACGGTCTGCTGGGCGGTTTGACGGTCAAGATCGGTTCGAAGGTGCTGGACGGCTCGGTGCGCGGGCGGCTCGAGTCGCTGCGCCGGCGGCTGGTGGCCGAAGCCTGAGGCGCGGGGTGCGCCGAAGGTTGTAAGTGAACGAAAGGGTTAAGGAAGAAGAGAGTCTATGGCCCAGATTCGTGCGGACGAGATAGCGCGTGTTCTGCGCGAGGAGATTGAAGGCTTCGACCAGGCGATCCAGGTCGCCGAGACGGGCTACGTGGCCTCGGTGGGCGACGGGATCGCCCACATCCACGGCATCGACAAAGTGATGGCCGGGGAGCTTCTGGCGTTCCCGTACGGGATCTCGGGCATCGCCCTCAACCTCGACGAGGACGAGGTCGGCGCGGTGATTCTGGGCGAGGCGGATGAGATCAAGGAAGGCGACGAAGTCCGCCGCACGGGACGAATCATGTCCGTGCCGGTCGGCCCGAAGCTGATCGGCCGCGTGGTCAATTCGCTGGGCCAGCCGATCGACGGCAAGGGGCCGATCGACAGCGAGGAATTCCTGCCGATCGAGCGGATCGCGCCGGGCGTCATCGACCGCCGGCCGGTGAAGGAGCCGCTGCAGACGGGCATCAAGGCGATCGACGCGATGATCCCGATCGGCCGGGGCCAGCGCGAGTTGATCATCGGCGACCGCCAGACCGGCAAGACGGCCATTGCGCTGGACACGATCATCCACCAGAAAGGCCAGGGCGTGGTTTGCATCTACGTGGCCATCGGGCAGAAGCGCTCGACGGTGGCGCAGGTGGTGAAAACGCTGGAAGATTACGGCGCCATGGAGTACACCATCGTCGTGGCGGCCACCGCCTCCGACCCCGCGCCGATGCAGTACATCGCGCCCTACGCGGGGTGCGCGATGGGCGAGTACTTCCGCGACAACAAGGGCCACGCGCTGTGCATCTACGACGACCTTTCCAAGCACGCCGCGGCGTACCGCGAGATCTCGCTGCTGTTGCGGCGGCCGCCGGGGCGCGAAGCCTATCCGGGCGACGTGTTCTATCTGCACAGCCGGTTGCTGGAGCGGGCGTCGAAGCTGAACGACAAGTTCGGCGGCGGCTCGCTGACCGCGTTGCCGTTTATTGAGACGCAGGCCGGCGACGTCTCGGCCTACATCCCGACCAACGTGATCTCGATCACCGACGGCCAGATTTACCTGCAGGCCGACATGTTCAACTCGAACATCCGCCCGGCGGTGGACGTCGGCCTGTCGGTGAGCCGCGTGGGCGGCAACGCCCAGGTGAAAGCGATGCGCCAGGTGGCCGGGTCGCTGCGTCTGGATCTGGCGCAGTACCGCGCGCTGGCGGCCTTCGCGCAGTTCGGCTCGGACCTCGACAAGGCCTCGCAGGCGCAGATCAACCGCGGGCGCCGGCTGGTGGAAATTCTGAAGCAGGGCCAATACCAGCCGCTGCCGGTCGAAAAGCAGGTGCTGATCATTTACGCCGGCACGAACGGCCATCTGGACGACCTGCCGGTGGAGCTGTGCCGCACGTTTGAAGGCGAGCTTTACCGCTTCCTCGACAACGCG
>JBEKHU010000216.1:0-6000 GCA_050012115.1 Bryobacteraceae bacterium
CCCAATTTCAGCTCGGCGCTGTGCGGCCGGTGCTTGATCCCCTTGCCTTTCCCCATGACAGTGACCTCCATTCGCTGAGAACTGTCACTTTCGGGATTGTCTCAGTTTTGGGGTTCACTCCAGCCCTCTGCCGCCTTGGCCTGAATCGCCAACCGCTCGTGTCAGGCTGACCCGTTCGCCCACGCAGGGATGTGACGGTGCGGAACTCGTCATCATCCAGCATCGGGATTTCCACTTTGCAGCGCCAGCACCAGAGAATCTTCATCGCTCACTGGCCGTCAGTTTGGCGATCAGCAAAAACAGGAAGAAAGCGGTCGAGATGATACCACCGCCGATGCGTATCGCTCGGTCGTACCACTTCTTCGAGTAGCCGTCTCCCGGTTTTATACCGCTCCAGATGGTCCAGCAGAAGTTCGCAATTGCCCCTACGAAGCCCACCCACCAAAGCACATTGGCTGAATTGGACGAGACGGGCAGCGTCACGTTGCCCACACTCATGTACGTTGTGCCGGGGCCAGCAAGCCAGACTGAACAACTCTCATCGACCACGAGACTCACTTCAAAACCGTGCCTGATCGTCGCCCGAAGTTGAACGAATTTGCCGTTGAACTGTGCGGGTTCCTTCACCAATTCGCAAAGCGTGGTCTTGATTGGCTCGGTGTCGCCCGCCTGTCCTGACCCCACGCCCGGTAGCACGGCAAGCCAGAGGGCGGTAGCAACACCGATGCGATTGCGGTGGCTCATCGAGATAGGGGACGTCCTGAACTGTCCCCGTGGGGTTTTCTCCTCGCTGAATCTGGTCTTCGGCCACCTGATTCCATGCGCACCTGCCGTTAAGTGATTGACCAGCATGCTGTTTCAGTATGCGAGAGTTGTTCCGCAGCGTCCAGTGCGTTTTGCGCGTTCATGCTCGATTCGCTATTCCCTCAGGTGCGTGACCGGCGGGTGAACCCTCAACCGTCCTGCAATCAATGGCTGAGAACCAATCCGCTGGAGCAGGCCCGGCATAAACGGCAACAGAATCCAGGAGGGACACATCAGGACGTCCCCTGTACCCTGTACCTCGTTCACGCGCCCTCGAAATACTCCCCATTCAATCGGCACATGGAGTCGACGCCAGTGCGCCCCGGCGACGCGGGCGGAATGCGTGACAGCGCCAATAGAGTGGGAGTACCAGGGCGCTCAGCGTGGGGCAAACGGGTCAGCCTGACACGAGCGGTTGGCGATTCTGGCCAAAGCACCGGTCGGCTCTGCCACTTTCGCTTGATTCCCGTTCTACGCCTGATTTCTATCCTTCTCCGCCGGGCCCGACCTTTCAATACGCGACCGACTGCACCTGATTTTCTTTCTCAAAGCCCCATTTCCTCCAAACCCGCTGAAAACGCTCCTCGAACATCCCCAAGTATTCATTCTCGCCAAACGGCAGTGCTCGGAAATCTTCGAAAATCTCCAAAGTCCCACAGCCCTCTGCCACCTCGGCCCAAGTAACCAACCGCTCGTGTCAGGCTGACCCTTTGGCCTTTGGCACCTTTGGCACCTTTGGCCTTTGGCCGACCCTTTGGCCCGTTCACGCGCTCTCGAAATATTCCCGATTCAATCGTCACATCGAGTTGCCGCGAGTTGCGCCCCAGCGGCGCGGCGGAATGCTTGACAGCGCCGGTTACAGTGGGAACAGGGCAGGGGCAGGATGCCAAGATTTGGCACGTTTTTGCCCGTAACTCGTTGATTCTTGGTTGAAAAAGTGCTAATTCTTAGCACTTTTTCCTTTTCGGAGGGGACAGATAATGATCGAAACAAAGACAGAAAATGCCTTTCAGTTGGGCAATTGGCTCGGCCGCAAACAGGCTTTTGCGGCTCTGGCCGGGCGCTGTTCGGCCGCCGATGCCGAGTGCCTGCGCCAGATCCACGCTCAGCGCGGCTACCGCGCCCTGGGCTTGAGCTGGACCGAGTTCTGCAAGCAGCGGATGGGGATCTCCCGCGCCAACGCGGACACGATTATTCACCGCCTCGAGGAGTTCGGGCCGGCCTATTTCATCCTGGCCCAGGCCACCGGGATCAAACCGGAAGAGTACCGCCGCATCAGCGGCGCCGTGCACGGTCAGGCGCTGCTCCACGCCGGCGAAGAGATCCCGATCAACGCCGATAACGCGCCGCGGCTGAACGCGGCCATCGAAGCCCTGCGCCGCGAGACCGCGCCCGCGCTGTCCGGGGTCGCCGATTCGGCCTGCGGCGTGGATCCGGCCGTCGCCAAAATGCGCGCCGAAGTGGCGCGCGAATTCGAGCGCGCCGCCCGCAGCATGCGCGCGGGGCTCGAACGCTACCAGCGGCTGGCCGCGCGGCGGCTGGAAAGCCACCTGCACGTGGCTCTGGTCGCCGAGCTTCGCCACTTCGCCTCCAGCCTCAATGATCTCTACGACGACACGCGGCTCAGATAAGCGCCGCCAGGCCGCTGAGCAGAGACCTTTCCGGCCTCCCAATTCCGGGTTCGGCGCGCGGATCTTCTACGTCCGTGGGCCGGGGTGCGGGCGGGAGAGCAACAGGTTGAGCAGGATCAGGATCGCGCCGCAGGTGATGGCCGAATCGGCAAGGTTGAAGACCGGGAAGTGGGCCGTGCGCCTGTAGAAGTCCAGGAAGTCGGTAACGGTGCCGAAATGCAGCCGGTCGTAAAGGTTGCCGGCCGCGCCGCCCAGCACGAGGCCGAGCGCCGCGCGGTAGCTCCAATGCGCCGGTGCGTCTTCGGCCGGGACGGGACGGACGGCCTGCCACAGCAGCCACGCCACGATCCCCAGCACTGCGACGGTGAACCCGATCAGCCAAGGGCTTGTGCGGCCCGCGGCGGAGTTGTCGAAGAGGCTGAAAGCGATGCCCGTGTTGTGCGTCGAAACGATCTGGAAATAGCCGGGGATGACGCGGATCACGTCCCACGGCGCCAGGCGCGTTTCAACGATGTGTTTCGACGCCCGGTCGGCCAGGGCGACGACGGCGGCGAGGGCGTAGGGCCAGTAGCGCACGAGTCCTCTCATTTCAGCGTTCGAAAACACGGGAACAGACGGCTCTGTCCACACGGCGCGGAAGGGACAGAGGGTGAACAGAGAGAGTTGTGCGCGCCTAGGACAGAGGCGTCAGTCCCCGGTTTTCGGGATGGAAGGTGAAGGCGAGGTGAAAGAGATGATCGATGTCCGCAAAGAACATCCAGAGTACGTCGCGCAGAGGGACGTGTGGCCGAAGTACCGCGACCTGTACGTGGGCGGCGAGCAGTTCATCCGGCGCGCGGGGCAGTACCTGATTCCGCGGTTGCGGGAACCGGGGGACGTATTTCTGGAGCGCACGAGCCGGGCGTTTTACGAGAACTACATCGGGTCGATCATCGACTGGTACAGTGCGACGCTGTTCCGGCGCGAGCCGGCGCTGACATTCGACGGGCAGGACGAGCGGGCGCGGAAGTTCTTCAGCCAGTTCGCGGAGGACTGCGACCTGAGGGGATCGACGCTAAGCGATTTTTTCCGCCGGCAGACGATCGAGGCGCTGGTGCTGGGGCGCTCGTGCATCGTAATCGACTTTCCCAACCCGGGGACGAAGGCGAAGAACCGGGCCGAGGAGGACCGGCTGGGACTGAGCCGGGCGTACCTGTGCGAGTACCCGGCGGAGAGCCTGGTGAACTGGCAGCGCAACGATCGGGGCGAGTTCGACTGGGTGGTGCTGAGGACGGAGCGGCGGATGGACGAACCGGGAGCGGGCGAAGGGGAGACCGAGCGGCGGTGGTTGTACTACGGGCGCGAGGAATTCCAGGTGTACGAGCAGCGGGAACGCAAGGGGCAGGCGGGCCCGGTGGAGCTGGTGAAGGAGGGCGTGCACGGACTGGCGGCGCAGAAGGTGGTGCCGCTGGTGGAGTTCAGCTTCGGCGAAGGCATGTGGCTGATGAACAAGGCGGCGTCGCTGCAACTGGAGCACTTCAACAAGTCGAATGCGCTGGGATGGGCGCTGACGATGGGATTGTTCGCGATGCCGGTGGTGTACAGCGACCGGGAGTGGAAGGAGTGCGTGGGGGAGAGCTACTACCTGCAACTGGGGCCGCAGGACAAGTTCGGGTGGACGGAGCCGGAAGGGCACGTCTACCAAGTGGCGCTGCAGAACATCGACCGGCTGAAGCAGGAGATTTACCGGGTGTGCTACGCGCTGAACCAGGCGATCAACCCGGGTCCGAACAACACGCAGATCACCGGGGTGAGCAAGCAGCGGGACTACCTGATCACGCAGGAAGTGCTGAGAGGGTTTGGCGACCGGGTGAAGGACACGTTGAAAAAGGTGTTGCGGCTGGTGGCGACGGCGCGGGCGGACGAACTCGGGATCGACGTGACGGGGCTGGACGAATTCGACATCGGGGACTTCTCGGACGAGCTGCAGGACGCGCAGAAGCTGCTGAACCTGGGGATCGAATCGGAGACGTTCCGGACGCAGGTGTTGAAGAAGCTGGCGATGAAGTATCTGTGCGACGTGCGGCAGGAAGTGAAGGAGAAGATCGCGCAGGAGATCGATGCGGGGGCGGCGAAGAATTGATGCGGACGTTGGGCAAACCGGGGGACAGACGGATCTGTCCACACGGCGCAGAAGAGGCAGAGCGTTGATTGAAAGAGTTGTGCGCGCCTAGGACAGATTCGTCAGTCCCCGGCTCTGTTGGGAGATCGACGCGGGGGCGGCGAGGAATTGATGCGGATGTTGGGACGGGAGCGGATGGCTCCTTGTGGAACGGGACAGCCTGTCGGCCGCGCTGCATGAAGAGCGACCGGGGGAGCGAGGCTGTCCCGGCTTTTTAGAAATTGCAGAGACTTGGCGAGGGACGGCTCTGGGCGGGAAACCGGGGGACAGACGGCTGAAGTCCGCACGGCGCAGGTGAGACAGAGCGTGGACCAAGGGAGTGGTGCCCGGCTGGGAAGTGCTCGGGAGAGCGAAACGATGGAGCCGGCTGGAAAGCCGGCTCGCAGGCTGAAAGCCTGCCCCACAAGAGGCGGGGGCGGCGAGGAATTGATGCGGATGTTGGGACGGGAGCGGATGGCTCCTTGTGGAACGGGACAGGGGAGCCGGCCGCGCTGCATAAGAAGCGGCCGGGGAAGCGAGGCTGTCCCGGTTTTTAAAAGCTAGAGAGACCTGGCGAGGAACGGCTTTGGGTGGGAAGACCGGGGGACAGACGGCTCAGTCCACACGGCGCAGAAGGGGCAGAGGGAGCATCGAAAGGATACTGCGCGCCTAGGACAGAGTCGTCAGTCCCCGGTCTTCCGGGCGGCGCGCCGGGCCAGCGGACGCACGGACTTCTGAGACAGGGGCGAGGTGAGCGCCCCGCATCGGAAAAAGGATTTGCCGGGGAGAGCGGATGGGGACAGCGAGGCTGTCCCCATTTTCTTTTGCCGGCCGTATCAACCAACGACGGAAAGACGAAGGAGAGAGACCCAATGGGGCAGGACAGCAACGCGCTCTCGCCGGGTGGGGATGACGTGCGCGGGATGATCCGCAGCGTGATCGAGGAATACCTGAGCTCCGAACGGCGCAGGGCCGAACCCGCGCATCAAGCAGAGCTGGCCGATGAGCGCCACCGGCGAGAGCAACTCGAGCGGCAAGTCAACCAACTGGTGGAAGAGAACCGCAGGACGAAGCGGGAGGTGGAAGAGAACGATCGCGTCACGCGCATTCGCGGCGAACTGCAGCGGCTGGGCGTGACGAAGCTGGAGCTGGCGTTCAAAGCAGTGAAGGACGAGATCCAGCGGGCGCCAGACGGAAGCCTGGTGGCGAAGACGCCCGAGGGCGAGGTTCCGATCAAGGATTACCTGAACCAGTTCGTTCAGGACAATCCGGAGATCCTGCCGGCGCGGATGGCCGGGGGGTCAGGAATGCTGACGCCACCACGCGGGAGCGTGGGCCCGAGCATCGCTCTGGAGTCGATCCGGCCGGGGTTGAGCGAGGAAGAGATGCAGAGGGTGCGTGAGCAGATCGCCCGGGTCGCGATGC
>JBEKHU010000217.1:0-5987 GCA_050012115.1 Bryobacteraceae bacterium
CAATGGGGAGATCCAAGGCTCGCCGTCCGTGGCGGACAACCGCGTGTTCTTCGGCGCCCGGGACGGCTTCGTGTATGCAGTTGACGCCCCATCCGGCAAGCAGCTATGGCGCAGCGATCACAAGGGGTCCTGGGTGCCCACCTCGCCGGCGGTCGCCAACGGCCTGGTCTTCGCCGGCAGTTCGGACGGGCAATTCGTGCAGGCCATCGACGCAGCAACCGGCGCCGAGAAATGGCGCTTTGATGCGAAGATGCGGGTCTTCTCTTCCCCCGTGGTGGCCGGCGGCCGGCTGTATTTTGGCATTACCAATGGAGATCTCGTGGTGTTGAATGCCGCTGACGGCAAGGAGATCGCGCGGACCATCACCGAAAACGCCATCTTCTCATCGCCGGCGATTGCCAACCGGACCGTGTACATCGGCAGCGACGATAGCAGCCTGTATGCCTTCGGGCCTTCGCCGGTCGAATCCTACCGCGCGGTGCCCGTTGAAGTGGCCGTTCTGGATCGCTGCGTAGGAGAGTACGAAGCCGGTGGCGGGATGAAGATCTCGATCTCACGCGACGGCGACCATCTGTTGCTCAAGGCGCCGCAGGCCACCGCCTTGGAGGCCTCCTCTCAAACCCACTTCTTCAACCGTGACCTGGATCTGGAACTCGACTTCACGGCCTCGGATAGGCCGACCCTTTCTCAGAACGGGTTCCAAGTCCCTATAAAGAAGCTCCGTTGATCGGTGACAAAATTCATGCCCGCCAAGGAAGGGAAAAACCGCCTTCACCACGGATGTGGCGGCCAGACGCGGGTCGCGGCGGGGGAGATTGCTGTCCGGGCGAATGGGGACCGCATCAGCACCGCCTGCGCTGAGAGGGCACTTCTTGCGACCTGCCTCTGTTCGACCCCTTCCGTTTCCGTTTACAATTCGGCCATGCTGCGTTCTCTCCTGACGCTCTTTCTGGCCGCATCGCTCTTCGCTGAAACCGCGCTGCTCGAGGGCCGCAAGGTTCACTATTCGACCTACGGTAACGGCAAGCAGGCGATTGTGCTGATCCACGGCTGGACGTGCGACGAAAGCGTCTGGGCGTCCGCTGTGCCGGACCTCGCAAAGCAATACCGTGTGCTCACCGTCGATCTCCCGGGACACGGGCAGAGCGACGCTGTACCCGGCAACACCATGGAAGCGTATGCGGATGCGGTGGGCGCCGCCATACAACACGCCAACATCAAGCGGGCCATCCTGGCCGGCCACAGCATGGGCGGACCGGTGATCCTGGCCTTCGCCCGCCGCTTTCCGGAGCAAACCACCGCGCTGGTTGGCGTGGATGCGGTATTTCTCGACGCAGCTACGGCCGAGAAGATGAAGGATCCGGCGAAACGCTTTGAGGGCCCGGGGGGCCTCACCGCCAGGGAGCAAATGATCCGCTCGATGTTTTCGGCGGCAACGACGAATGAAATGCAGGAGCACATTCTGAGAATGATGCTTGCCACGCCGGAATCGGTTGCTGTTGGAGCCATGCAGTCGATGTGGGCGCCCGCCTTCTGGCGTGACGATGCTATTGATCTGCCCATGCTGGAAATCGCAGCCGCGACCAACACCTATATGACGTTGGAGTCGCTGAAGCGCCGCTTCCCGAAGGCCGAGTTGCAGCGCATCGAAGGCACGGGGCACTTTCTGATGATGGAAAGGCCAGCCGAGTTCGACCGCATCCTGCTGGACTGGCTGGCCGCGCAGCACTGACGCGAACGCCACAAGGCGGCGTGTCCACAGCCGCAATCCAGCGGTTTGAATCGCGGTCAGAATGCGAATAGAATGGGCGGCGCGAGTGTTTCCGCAGCCGCAAGCGGGCCCGTCTATGAAAAATGAATTGAGTGTCCTTCTCATCGACGGTGAGGAGGAATCCGCCGCGCAAGTACGGGAGATTCTCGAAAAGTCGGAATCCCCGATCATGCGGATGCAGTGGGCCGGTACGCTGGCCCGAGCCGTCGAACTGCTCGAAGGGGCTTCGTTCGATGCCATCGTAGTGGACCTGGAGCTGCCCGACAGTAAAGGGTTCGAGACGTTCGCCCGATTGAAACAGCACCAGGCGGAGGCGGTACTGATCGTCATCACGGCAGCCGCGGACGACGAGCTAGCCCTCAGGACCCTGCGCGCCGGCGCGGAAGAATGCCTGACCCGGACCGAAGTGACTGCGCAGGGCCTCGGCCGGCGGCTGCGCTATGCGATGGCGCGCCACTTGTCGAGGAAGCCGCATGAGGCCCGAGTGCTGGCCTTTATCGGCTCGAAGGGCGGGGTCGGTACCACCACGGTCGCGCTCAACATGGCCGCGGCGATGCTGGCGATGGGAAAGTCCGTGATCGCCGCGGAAATGCATCCTGATTTAGGTTCCTTCAGCACGCAGCTCCTCCTGGCGCCGACGCGCTCGATCAGGCGGTTGCTCGAGTCCGCGAGCATCAGCGCGCAGGATGTGCAGGAGAGCTTGTTCAAGCTTCCATCAGGTCTGCACGTGCTGTTCGGGCCGCAAACCCTGAAGGAATTCAGCACTGAAATCGATGCCGAGAAGGCGGTCCTGATCCTCAAGGCGGCCGGGAGCCTGGCGGATGTGGTGATCCTGGATCTGCCACCCGGCCCCAGCGCCGCGAATGCCGCGCTGGTCCATGCCGCCAGTTTCACGGTGCTGGTGCTGGAGCGCGAAAGAGCCGCGTTTGAATCCGCGGTCGCGCATCTGCCGCTGGTTGAGTCCTGGAGCGCGGCGCAAAGAACGGTCGGCGCGTTGGTCGTCAATCGTACCGCGTTCGTCGAATCGGTGTCGTTGGATGAGATCCTGAGGCGGTTGAGCTGCGGATTCCTGGGAACGATCCCTCCGGCGGCCGAAGTCCTGGCCGTCCGTGGTACGGGCGCACCCCTGGCGCTGGCCCGGCCGGATCTGGCATTCTCACACTCCGTGATGCAGGTCGCAGAGCGGCTGTCGGTCGATCCGGTGAAGTACTTCGAAGTCTGAGCGCCCTTGAAGGCTTGCTCAACGTTGCTGTTCGTGAGCCAGCCGATTTGGAGAGACGAGCGGCGCGCCAGGCCGTCTGTATAATAGCCCTTTGCCGTGTGGAGCCGGCCATTGAGCATGACATGGTTTCAACAGGCGTTCGCCCCCTGCGGCCGCATGCGCCGCCGGAGGACGCGCGCCGGTCGAGTCATTGCCGTTGCCGCTCTTCTCGGCACTTCGGTTCTCCTTCCCTCGCGCACCTTCGCCGGGGGGCCGGTAGAGTTCGGCCAGGCCGAGCTGCAGAAAGTGATCGAGGAACGCGGCTTGAGCGCGAAATCGTTCCATGTGGCAGTGGAATACTCGCTGGTGCTGCCGGCCGACGGTTTTCAGATCCAGGGCCTGATCATTCGCGGCGGCTCGCGCCGGGGCGTTATGTATGGACTGCTCGAGGCCGCCGATCAGTTGCGCGAGCGCAAAGCGCTCGTGACCATGAAGGCGACGCCGCGTTTCGAGATCCGCTCGGCGCGCCTGCACGCCAGCGACGAAGTGCTCGCCCGCCCGGAACGCGAATGGCGCGGTTTGTTCGAGGCCCTGGCACGAGCCCGTTTCAGCCGCCTGCGTCTCGAGATGCGGGCGCTCACCGCCGAACGCTCCCTGCGCCTGGCGCAAATCGCCCTCCTGGCCGAAGAGCACGCCATTGACCTGGCGCTGAGTCTGCAGGAGATCGACCCGTCGATTCTGCTGAAGCTGCTGGGCGAATCGATCGTCTTCAAGGCCGTGCAGGTCCCGCCGGCCGCTGCCGCCACGGCGATGACCACGCTCTCTGAGGCGGGCCGGTTCGTGACCCTCGACGTCGCCGCGGATGCCATGACATTGGAACTGATGAAAGCGGCCCAGGAATTGCGCGTGCCACTTCTCAGTCTCAGCACAAGCGCCTCGGGCACAGGGCCCTACCTCTGGCTGACCGGGTTGGCCGCTCCGGAATCGCTGCCAACGCTGGCCGCGGGCGGAGCTGCCGGATTCGAGGAGGGACCTCTGAACGAAAATTGGACTGGACTGGAACACCAACTCGGCAGCTGGTCCACCCTCGCATTCACCGAGGAGCGTGGGCGCGCGGCGGCATCGAAAGACCAACCGGCCGCAAAGAAGAGCAAGACGAAGAAGAAGCGTGCAAGCCAGTGAGCGCAGCGTCTGAATGGAGCCGGGTCGGTCAGAAGGCGCAGGACGCCGGCAAAGCGTGACCGGACGTCGTGGGCACGCACATCGACGCGCCGATGCCGCGGCGCCTTTTGCCGCCTCGAACCCCGGTCTGCGAGCGCATCACATAGAATGGCTGCATGTTGCGACGAGTCCTCATCCTGCTCAGTCTGACCGCCATGGTGTGCCTGGCCCAGGCGCCGGCTCCCGGCAAGGCTCCTTCGCCCGTTCAGGACGGAGACGCCCACGGCGACGCGCCGTACCTGATCGAGCCCGGCTGGACGCCGCTTTTCAATGGTCACGACCTCACCGGCTGGCACGGCCGGAACCCGAATCAGAAGAACGAGTGGCTCACAACCACGGCTGTTTTCTACGACCGCCTGCTCAATCCCAAGGGGCTGTCATCGCGCGGCACGCCGGGCGACCGGATGCTCAACGGCCCGCACGGCAGCACCGTGGACCTGGTCACCGATCAGAGATTTGGCGACATCGAGTTGTACCTCGAATTCATGCTCGCCAAAGGCTCGAATTCAGGCGTCTACATGCACAGCCTGTACGAATGCCAGATCTTCGACAGTTACGGCTCCACGCAGCCGATGACCTCGTCCGACGGCGGAGGCATATATCATCGCTGGATCAACGAGCAGGGCGTGGGCGGCTCCGCGCCGCGCGTAAACGCCTCACTGCCGCCGGGACAGTGGCAGAGTTATCAGATCTGGTTCCAGGCACCGCGTTTCGACGCCAGTGGCAAGAAGATCGCGAACGCGAAATTCCTGCGCGTCCTGCACAACGGCATTCTGATCCAGGAGAACGTCGAAGTGGAAGGCCCCACCCGCGCCCACATGGAGATCCCCGAAGCCCCCGAGAATTCTCTGATGATTCAAGGCGATCACGGCCCGGTGGCGGTCAGGAGTATCTACTGGCGGCCATTGCGTCCGCTGGTGGAGCGCTGAGGGACCCGCAGCCGCCACACTGTGGCGGAACGCATATTGAGAGTCAGAATAGCGCAGCGGCGCGGTTTCGCTCCGCAGTCCGTCCGTGGATCAAGACAGGTTCGCGGATCGCGTCTGAACGAGTCAGCGCACGACGATCGGACGAATGCCACGAGCCAGTCCCGACTCCTCGTCCACGTCGATGACCACGGCGTGCAGCTCCACCCAGCCCTTGGCGGCCTCGAAGCGCACCGGCAACTGGGTCAGAAAGCGGTGGATCACCGTCTGCCGTTCCACTCCGATGACACTTTCGTACGGCCCGGTCATCCCGCAGTCGGTCTGGTAGGCCGTTCCTCCAGTCAGCACGCGCGTGTCGGCCGTCGGGATGTGCGTGTGCGTTCCGATGACGGCCGTGACTCGTCCGTCGAGATACCACCCCATGGCGACCTTTTCGCTGGTCGCTTCGGCGTGGAAATCCACGAAGCGGACCTTCACGTCGGCGGGGATCCGCTGCAGCAGTTCGTCGGCCTTACGGAAGGGATCTTCGATCGCCGCCATGTGGACCCGGCCCTGCAGGCAGATCACGGCGCAGGAGACGCCGTTACGGGCCTTGCCGACCCACAGCCCGCTGCCCGGTAACGATTCGGCGTAGTTCGCCGGGCGCAGCAGGCGCGGCTCGCGCGGCAGGAAATCGTAAACCTCGCGCTTGTCCCAGACGTGGTTGCCCGTCGTCAGGACCTCCAGCCCCATCCCCAACAACTCCTGCGCCACGGCCGGCGTGACACCGAAGCCGCCAGCCGCGTTTTCGACATTTGCAATCGCCAACCCGATCTTCTGTTCGCTGATGATGCGCTGCAAATGCTCTTCGACAATCCGTCTTCCGGAT
>JBEKHU010000218.1:0-5958 GCA_050012115.1 Bryobacteraceae bacterium
CCTCGGCGGCACATTTCTTATGATCGACATCCGCCATGCCGGCCGCCTCCCCGCCGGCCTGAGCGCCCGCCTGCTCGAAGCCATCCGCCACGCCGCGCTCTCCATCCAGCGCCGCGACGTCTCGCCCGCCGACACTAACATCGCGGTGTTGGGGACTTTCGTCTGCGCCTGCGCCGGCCAGCGCCTCGGCCTCGCCGATCTCGCCGCCTACGCCGACGCCCGCATCGCGCGCATCGAGGCCTTTGTCAATGAAAGCGGCAGTTTCTCCGAGTACAGCAGCCCGCCCTACGCCGCCGTGACACTCACCGGCCTGGCGCGGATGCGCATGTTCCTCCCGTCCGGCCCCGTCCGCGTCGCCGGCGCCCGGATCGAGCGCCGCCTCTGGCTCCACCTGGCGCGCCACTGGGACGGCTTCCGCCTGCAGTTCGCCGGTCCCATGAGCCGCTGCTATGAGACCGACCTCGGCGAGCCCTTCTGGCTCGAGAAGGCCCTCGGCGGGCGGCTCGGTCTGGCTGACCCCTCCCAGCGCCCCGGCTACGGCAACCTCGATGCCGCGCTCCACGACTACCGTTGCCCGCCCGATCTCGCCCCTTCCTTCCTGCGCCCTGCCGCCTTTTTCCGGCGTGAGCTCTTCCGCGTCGCACCATCGCCCCTGCGCCCCGTCCAGGGCGCCACCTGCGTCACTCCGTCGTTCTCCTTGGGAACGGTCAATCGCGGCGATTTCTGGGTCCAGAGCCGCCCCCTGCTCTCCTATTTCGGCGGCCCGGAGCGGCCGGCGCGCGTGCTCCGCCTGCGCGTGATCAAGGACGGCTACGACTTCTCCTCCGCCCTCCTCTGGACCGTTCAGCAGGACGGTTACGTGCTCGGCCTGGTGAACTTCCGTTCGCCCGGCGGCGACCGTCATCCGACCCTCGACCCCATCCGCAACGGCGAGTTTCCCTGCGGGCGGCTGTTTCTCGAACTCAGCTTCGAAGGCTTGGCCCCGGGCTTTTCCTTCCGTAAGGAAGCCGGCGCCGCTTCCGTTGTCTCCGGCCCGCTCCATGCCCGTTTCACCCTCCTCGAGGGCCGCTTTGGAGAACGCACGCTCGCGCTCGACGGCGCCGCCACGACCCGCTCTGTGACGCTGACCGTGGACTTTAAGCCCCCCGCACTCACCACACACCTGCGCTGGGCCGGCACGCAACACGCCTACGCCTTCTTCCTCCTCGCGCTCTCCGCCGAGCCCCTGCCCTCCGCGCCCGCGCGCCTGTTGCCCGGCCCCGCCGCGGACCTGCGCACCGCCCTCTGGGAGACGCCCGCCGGCAGGTTCGAGCTCACCGGCCTGACCCGCGTCGCCACCATCGACCAGCACGACGCCGCATTTGGTGAGAGAATCAACGGCCAGGACGTCCCCATCGTCCGGCTCGAGGAGTTAAAACCATGACGTTTTCATCTGCACCCACCCGCCGCCACTTTCTGGCCGGTGCCGGCGCGCTCGCCGTTGCGCCGCTGCTGTCCGCCAAACCGGCCGCCAAATCGCATCTCAAGATCGGTGTCACCGATTGGAATCTGCACTTGTCCGGCAATCCCGACGCCGTCGCCCTCGCCGCTTCACTCGGCTTCGAAGGCGTCGAGATCAGCCTCGGCAACAAGCCCGTGGACGGCAAGCTCCCCCTGGCCGCCGACGAAATCCAGCAGCGCTACCTCGCCGAGTTGAAGAAGCACTCCATCGCCGCCGCCGGAACCTGCCTCGATATCCTCCACGTCAATTACCTGAAGAACGACAAACTGGGGCAGAAATGGGTCGCCGATTCCATCCCCATCACCCGCAAGCTCAACGCCCGGGTCGTCCTGCTGCCGTTCTTCGGCAAGGGCAGCCTGACTACCCATGAGGAAATGGACTACGTCGGCGATTTCCTGCGCGAGATCGCTCCCGAGGCCCACAAGAACAGCATCGTCCTGGGGCTGGAAGACATGATCTCGGCCGAGGACAACGTCCGCATCATCGACCGTGCCCGCAGCCAGGCGGTGAAAGTCTATTACGACGTCGGCAATTCGACCCACGCCGGCTTCGACCCCTTGAAGGAGATCCCCTGGCTCGGCGCCGCGCGCATCGCCCAGTTCCATCTCAAGGACAACCCGCATTACCTCGGCGAAGGCAAGATTCCGTTCCCTGAAATCATGCGCCTGATCGGCAACCTCGGCTTCTCGGGCTTTGCCAATCTTGAGACCGATTCACCGTCCAAATCCGTCCCCGACGACATGCGCCGCAACCTGGCCTACGTCCGCGGCCTGTTGAAAACCGCCTGAGCCCCAGGCCGCGTGCCCCACCCGCGTCGCGTAATTCCCGGCGCGGGTGGGACTTGTCCCATCGTACGTTAGCACCTAAGCCGCGTGTTATCTTCACATTCAGCGGATTCACGGGTCCGAAATCCGGCCCGTCCGCCCGCCTCCGTGAACATCAGATTAAGGCTTTATAATGCTGAAAAGAAACAGCTTGACGCTTCGCCCGGAACAAATCACAATTGATTCAGTCTCGGCCACGTTCGAAAAATGACGAATGTGACATACAACTACTGAAAGGTGTTACGAGGTCCCTGCATGACCTTTCAAGTCGGCGAACAGGTGGTTTACCCCAACCATGGGGTCGGCACGATTGAGAACATCAGTTCTCGCGCGTTTGGCGTTCAATCGGAACATTTCTATCTTCTGCGGCTCTTTTACAACAGCCTGACCGTCATGGTCCCCTTCTCCCACGTCGAAGAGGTGGGCTTGCGCAAGGTGACGCGCAATGGCGAGATGGCCAAAATGCTCAGCTTCCTGGCTTGCGGCGAGTGCAAATCCAGTTCCGACTGGAAGGACCGCTTCAAGGTGAACTCTGCCAAGATGCAAAGCGGCAGTCTCCTGGAAGTGGCCGAGGTGCTGAAGGTGCTATGCGCCCTTCAGGCCCATAAGCCATTGTCTTTCCGGGAGAAGAAAATGCTGGACCGCGCGCGCACCATGCTCGTCGCGGAATTGGCCTCCTCGCGCGGTGTCGACGAGGGCGAGGCCGTCCACATTCTCTCTAGGGCCTTGGGGAAAGCCAACTTGCGATTCCCTGAGCCGCTTTAGGCTCGGCCCGGCCCGCGTCGCTCCGGCCCCTGGAGTTGGAGCGGAAACTCGCTTCTTGCCTCTTTGTTACCCTGACCCTCGTGAGCTTGCTCTATCTCATCCGCCACGGCCAGGCCGGCACTCGTGACCGCTACGATTGTCTCTCCGACCTGGGCCTCCGCCAGTCGCGTCTCCTGGGCGCGCACCTGGCCCGCGAAGGCGTCCGTTTTGACTCCGTCTGGACCGGCACCCTGGCGCGTCAGACCCAGACCGCCGAGGCGGTGCTGGGCGCTCTGGCCGAGGCCGGCTCTCCGCAGCCCGAACCCCTGGTAGACGCGCGCTGGAACGAGTTCGACCTCGACGGGATCTACGCCGCCATCGCCCCCCAGTTGGCCGCCCACGACCCGGCCTTCCGCCGCTACTACGACTCGCTCCAGCAGGCCCTGGCCGCCGGCCAGGGCGAAATCCACCGGCGCTGGACCCCGGCCGACTCGGCCGTCGTAAACGCCTGGATCCATGGACGATATCGGTTCACGGGCGAATCCTGGGACGGGTTTGTGGAGCGCGTTCGGGCGGCCGGCGAGGCCCCGCTGGCGGCGGCCGCGGCGGGCCGGCAGGTGGCGGTGTTCACCTCGGCCACGCCGGTCAGTATCACGCTGGGCCGCGTCCTGCCCCTGGAGGCCAGCCATATCATGCAGTTAACCGGGGCGGCGCTGAACTCGAACGTGACCATTCTGCACGTCAATGGGGAGCGGCCGTCGCTCTTCAGCTTCAACTCGGTGCCGCATCTCGACCGGGCCGAACTGCGGACCAATCGTTGATCCGCAGCGCCCAAAACACTGCAGTTCACCGTGCGGCCAATTCGCAATTCACCGTAAAAACACCGCATTTCACCGTGTTTTGACCGTGAAAACAGCGGTTTTTTGCGATTCCGCGTAATCACGGTTTTCTAAAGGACTTAGACGCATTTCGCGAAAAGTGCGCGCACGCTAGTTGCGCAAGTATCTCATTTTAAAGGACTTGCGCGATTGTTACGGTGCTTCACGGTGGATCTGTGGCAAACAAAGAACTTAGGAGGATTTCATGGGCATTTTGGCGTACATTAACACGCGTCACCGTGCGTCACGGTGGATCTGTTGCAATATAAGGGCTTACGCACATTAAAAGGCCACATTAACACGCGTCACCGTGCGCCACCGTGGATCTGCTGCAATAAAAGGAGTTAGCAACATTAACACGCGCTTTTTTGCGCGCACACCGTGCTTCACCGTGTATCTACGGTGTTCTAAAGGACTTATTGAAAATCTTGCAGTGACTCGCCGTAGCGCGATTTTACGCTGTTTTGGCTGTGTTTTGGACGCCCGAAACCCGCTCTCAGGAACGCAGCAAAACCGGCAGCAGCAGCAACAGTACCATCACCCGCGCCAGGCAGGAGAGGCACGCTCGCAGACTCCACTCCATATAAGGTCGCCTTAAGGTGAATCTTCCCTATTTAACGCCGGGCGATTATCGGATGCAAGGGTCTTGTGGGGCGCGGCGGCGGCAACCCACCGGCTGCCAAGGCTCGATAGAATGAGGCGTGGCATCCCGACCCGGGGCCCGCAAGGAGAACTTAAATGGACCGCCGTGATTTCCTGTTGGGCGCAGCCGCCGTGGCCGCTGCGCCCGCCGTGCTCGCGCAGAAGAAGCCCAATGACACCATCGGCCTGGCCGTGATCGGCGTGGGCACGCGCGGCTATTACCTGTTCCAAGAATTCCAGAAGATCCAGGGCGTCGAGATCCGCTCCATCTGCGACCTCTACGACGGCAACCTGAAGCGCGCCCGCGCCGCCGCCATCAACGACCGCGTCAAGACCGGCAAGGAGTGGGAAAAGGTCATGGCCGACCCGGACATCGACGCCGTGGTCATCGCCACGCCCGACTTCTGGCACGGCCCCATGACGATCCGCGCCGCCGAGTCGAAGAAGGACGTGTACGTCGAAAAGGGGTGGTGTCTTAACCTCGACCAGGCCAAGCGCATGCGCGCGGCGATCAAGACCAACCACATCGTGATGCAGCTCGGCCACAACTACAACAGCATGGGCTGGTTCCACAAGGCGCGCGAGATCTACCGCTCGGGCGAGCTGGGCAAGGTGGCGGCCATCCGGCTGTACATCGACCGGACGGGCCAGTTCCCCGAGTGGCAGTTCTTCCAGACCTACGAGAACCCCGTGATGCCCGAGGACGCGAGCCCCCAGACCATCGACTGGGCGCGCTTCACCGCCGCCGCCGCCCAGCGGCCGTTCAACGCCGAGCGCTTCTTCCTGTGGCGCAAGTGGTTCGAATACGGCAACGGCATCGCTGGCGACCTGCTGAGCCACCTGTGGGATTCGGCCAACATGGTGGCCGGGCTGGGCATTCCGGAAACCACCGTGACCCAGGGCGGAAACTACTTCTGGAAAGACGGGCGCGACGTGCCCGACCAGTGGAACGTGCTGATGGACTACCCTACCAAGGAGCTTTCGGTCAGTTTTATGTGCACCTTCCACAACCGCCATTACGGCGAGGTGGAGCAGTACCTGGGACGCGACAAAACGCTGGAGGTTTCACCGCGTTTCTGCCGCACTTTCCCGGCCGAATGGAAGCCCGGTTTCAAGGAATACGTCGCCAAGAACGCCGCGGCGCTGGAGGCCCTGGGCTACGCGCCGGGCGACGCGCCGCCGATCCCCGACTACTCGATGAAACGCGACGAGCTGCAGGTCTCCTCGCACTGGCAGGACTTCATCGACTGTGTGCGCAGCCGCGCCATGCCGCGCTGCGGCGTGGACCGCGCCTTTGAAGAGGCGGCCACGATTTTCCTATCGGTCGAAGCCTACAAGCGCAACGCCAAGGTGCGCTGGGACGCCGCGA
>JBEKHU010000219.1:0-5958 GCA_050012115.1 Bryobacteraceae bacterium
GATGTTTCACTTGCGATCGCAGCGAGGCGCGATGAGAGGGCCGCAGATACTAGGCGCGCGACGGGAGCCGACCCGGAGGCGTACTTGACAGTACGTCGAGGACGGCGACCAAGCGCAACGCAGTAGATGCGGCCCTATCGCGCGCCGTAGCCGATTGCTGGTGAAACATCCGGGTTAATGTAAGCAACAGCGCCGTGGCGCACACGGCCATTCCGTTCCTGGTTGGCAGGGAGCGGGCACGCAGCTCCGATCGCCGCGAACTGGCGGCCGCGTCTGCATGGGTGACTGTGCCGGAAGGCAAACGCGTACGGCAAGTTGGGCTCTTGTTGACGGCCCCGTACCGGAAGGAGCAGAAGGGTCGGACCCTGACAGTGCTCATCCCGCGCGTGGAGGCCTATCAGGCCTTGCGCGTGGACTTGGAATGAGAATAAACAGCCGCTTTACCTTGAGGGGACCGAGTCGGAGCTTGAGCGACTGACACGCCGCGGCTCTGGCCTCGGCGCATCCCAGCCTCTCGAGACGTGATCTGAGATGGAGCCTCATCACCGTGCTCCTGGCTTGGCGAGTTCGCCGCCTGCTCCAGGGCGAGACACAGTGACCGGCTGAAGCAACGGCACACAAACTTTGACTTCACGCCCCCTTCGGCCAGCGGCGTGTCTCTTCGAGCGGCTCCCCTGTTTCGAGGAAACTCTTGAGGCTCGCCAGGATCATGGGCCAGCCGCCCGACACCGCGTCGATCATCTTCGAGCCGGTTAGATCCATCTCATGGATCACCGTGAGCTTGACCGACTCACCTATCTTTTCCAGTTCATAGGTCATGCGCGAATAGCCTTCCTCGCGCAACTCTGGTTTGAATTCGTTGCGCCACGACAGGACGAGCCGCCGCTGGGGCTCGATTTCCAGGACCTCGCCGCTGTCTCCAATACGCCCGTCGGGAATCATCAGCCGCCAGGATGATCCGGTTTTCCATTCGGACTCCTGCCAGCATCCAAGCCAGAATCGGCGGGTGAATTCGGGGTCGATCAGGGCCTGCCAGAGTTCTTCAGGCGTCGTGCGGATGTAGGTGACATAAACGAATCGCGAGTCAGCCATGGGGTTCTCCTTCCAGGTTCTTCTTGAGCTCGGCGAGGACGCGCAGACGGCCCCGCTCGTACTTGCCGATCCAGCGCTCGGCGATCTCGTGGATCGGCACGGGGTTGAGGTAGTGAAACTTTTCGCGGCCGCGCCGGATCGTGACGACCAGCGCGGCGTCTTCCAACAGCTTGAGGTGCTTCGTAACGGCCTGGCGGGTCATGTCCAGGTGCCCGCAGAGCTGCCCCAGCGTTTGCCCGTTGTCTTCGCGCAGGCGGTCCAGCAGACGCCGCCGGCCAGCGCCGGCCAGAGCCTTGAACACCTTGTCGACATCGGCGCCCATCGCTTCATTATGCAACCTTTTGGTTGCTTGTCAAGTACGCACACCCGCTCCGATGGAACTGCGTGCGATGTCCCAAAACTTACTCTTTGGGAGACACGCCAAGGCCCCGTCTGCAGCCATCCGGGACGGCTGACGCAGTTGCCCGGAACGCCCCAACGCGGATGGTTCCTGCCATCCCTTGTTCGACGGTCTGCGATTGGGACCTGGCCCCGGAATTGGCGGAGAGCCAGTAAGCACTCCGACGGCTATGCGGTAATTCTCTGAGTTGTTGTGGGGAGGTTTGGTGGACCTGGTCGGGTTCGAACCGACGACCTCTTCCATGCCATTTAAGAAATATCAAGCACTTACAGACAAATTGGCGCAAAACAAAGGACTTAGCGGAGAGCGATTTGGACGCCATTGGACGCCACGGGGCGGGTTTTCTGGGTTTGGACTCCACCCGGACTCCAGGACTCCACGCCGGGGATGGCCCGCGGCCTGCTCTTACGCGCGCGGTTGCCGGCTGTTCTGATTGTTGTCTGCTGGAGACGACAACAATTGCTTTCTCTATAAGGATGATGCCCACGTGGAATGGCGACCAGGCATGAAGTCTGAGCGTGCGATGCGGCCTGGGAATCTTGAAACGAGAGTCCGCGCAGATCGGCGCAGGCGCGATCGTTGCCGTGTGGGTGTAGATGAGTTGGGGGCAGCAGCTGAGCTGCACCTCGCAGATTGCGGCCGTGAAAGGACGAAGCCGCCGGTCACACGTTACGTTCGGCGCCATTTTCGAAGCGCTGAGACTGTTGCACTCGCTAAACATCCACCGCCTGAAAGGCGGTGGCTTTAGACCTGGAAGGTGAAACTAAACCCTTCGGCATCTTCGCGGCTGACGCTTGCGGATACGGTTCCGCACCGATCCGTGGCGAAAGGCAGATCACCGGAACGCGCGCTAAACGGGTGAGTGGCGGTTGTGGCGTGCATCAGCGGATCCTCCTTGACTTCGTCGAGTGGCGGCATGTTCTGGAGTTTCGCGCAGAACGCCTCCGTGCCGGACGAGAGATTCCCCTTGGCAAACCCGTCCGCGATCTGGCGGCCCAGTGCGTCTGCCCTCTTGTCAGCCGGGGGCTAAAGCGAGTCGTTCGATGAGCCGCTGTCCTTGCCCGCACCGCCGCTGAGGCCGGGGATTACTGAGATTCCAGAGGCGACAACCTGCCTCAAGCGGACCGCATCCGTGCCTCCGCCGACGCGGACCCGTAAAGAGGCGCTGCGCATTCCCGATTCCACAGTGATAGCCACACCAGGTTTCAATCCCAGACGGGTCATCTCCCGCAACGCCGCGGCATCGCGGTCGGACACGCTGCTAATCACGGCTGGGATACCACACGCCCAATTCGATAACAACACCTCTTGCCGGGCCGGAAGCGCGCCGCTTCGCTCGGGGATCGGGTGCCCGTGTGGATCGATTTCCGGGTCCCCCAATTTCGCGGCGATGCGATCTTCGAGCCGCTCCGAGATGAAGTGCTCCAGCCGTTCCGCCTCATCGTGAACCTCGTCCCATGAGTAGTCGAGGAAATCATGGAGGAAACGCTCCAGCAAACGGTGGTGGCGAAGAACCTCCAGAGCGCGCATCTTCCCAGTTGCAGTCAAGCGCACGCCGTGGTGCTTCTCGTATTTCACAAACGGTGGCTTTTGCGCCGCGAGCTTTTGGAGCATTCCAGTGACAGAAGCAGCACGGACGCCAAGATGCTGGGCGAGGGCGTTACTTGTCACCCGTTGCTGTTGTGTGCCGCTTAGCTCCAGAATCGCCTTCAAATAATCATCCACCGATTCCGTGTTGGCAAGCGCATGTGATCTAGGAGCCACTAAATACAGCCTAGTCCGCGTCCTGGCCCGGCGCAACACGCACTTCGCCGGCCCGCCGCCAATTTCCATGCTGCCGCTGAAACTTAGATCGACTTGACAGGCGTCCAGTCCGTCAGTATAATTTAGGCATGCCTAAATTAGGAGTTCGCCTTGCAAACTTCCTGATGCTCCTGGCCTTCAGCACTGTGGCATTGCGCACACCGGCGGCCGCGCAGGGCGAAACCACAAGCGCCATCGTCGGGGCGGTAGCCGATCCTGCCGGGGCCGCCATCGCGGGCGCCAACGTGACCATCGCGAGCATGGAGAATGGCCTGAGGAGATCCGTGAGAACGGACGACGCGGGCCGGTTCAGCTTTCCGCAGCTCAAACCTGGCCTCTATTCGGTGAAAGTCGAGGCGGAACGCTTCCAGGCTCAGCAACGCAGCTCCGTGATCGCGGGACTTGGGCAGAAGCAAACGGTCGATTTCACGCTGAACATTGCATCTAAAAATGAAAGCATCGTTGTCCTGGAGCAATCTCCGCTGATCAACCCGGAGAATGCGAATACGTCAACGGCCCTGGACGCCCGCTCCATTGAAAACCTTCCGAACCCTGGCGGCGACATGACCTATCCGTTGCAGTTCGCCGCCGGCGCTCTCATCAACACGGCCGGCAGCGGAAACGACTTCGTCGGGGGAACAAACGGTTATGGCAACGTGGAGTTCAATGGCCTGCCGTCTCTTTCCAACGGCTACATCGTCGACGGCCTGGAGTCCAACGATCCGCTGACGAATCTGAACAGCGGTCTCTCGACCAACCTTGTGCTTGGACTGAATTCGATCGCGGAGGTGACAGTCAATACCCTCTCCTACGCCGTCGATCAAGGCCGCTACGGCGCTTCTCAAGTCAACTATGTCACCAAATCCGGCACCAACCGGTTTCACGGGAACCTGTACGAGCTGTGGAACGGCTCAAAGTTCAATGCGGCGGATTTTTTCACCAACGCCACCGCCGGAAACCACAAGCCGCGCTCCACGGTGAATCACTTCGGGGGCAGTCTTGAAGGCCCGATCCTCCACGACAAACTGTTCTTCTTCTTCGATTCCGAATGGGTTCGAATCGCACTTCCGATCGTCAGTGCCACGACGGTCCCGACGCCGGCATTTCAAAACTACGTCCTGCAACAACTCCCGCGCGGTGGCGTGGATTCCATAACCGGATCGACGTATCAGCCGGCGCCCCAACTCGTGCCGTTCTACAAGCAGCTCTTTTCCCTGTACGGCAATACTGCGGGGACTTCTTTGCCGGTTCTCGGTTGCCCATTCAACAGCGATGGGACTGCCGCGAGCGGCAACCCGCCCAATGGGAACGGTTGCGCAAACCGCCAGAGCGTTTCGCATTCGAGTGACGATCGCGAACAGGTGCAGACCGCTCGCATCGACTACAACATCAATGCGCAGAACATCGCCTGGTTCCGGTTTCAGTCCGACACCGGGCTTCAGGCCGCTTACACCGATTCGATCAATCCGCTGTTCAATTCCATCTCGCCGCAGCCCCTTTACTCATTCGCGGCGGGCTACACGCACGTCTTCTCCGCGCGCCTGGTCAACTACTTCAATCCTGCCTTCTCGTGGTACGAAAGCCTGTTCGGGCCCGCCGATTTTCAGAAGACGCTGGCGGCCTTCCCCATCGTCCTCCAGGGCAGCGGCGCCAGTGCGCCGTTCACTACGCTCGGAGGGCTCGATAATACGTGGGTGCAGGGCCGCCGCGCCACCCGCTTCTTCATCAACGACAACCTCGCCTGGACAGTCGGCTCGCACGAACTCCGCTTCGGAACCAACAGCCGGATCTTCCGCCTGAACGACTATGATTTCGGCGCGGGCGCGGTGCCTCTGGTCACCTACACGACCCTGCCGCAGTACATTTACGGTGTCGCATCGACGGCTTCGGAAACCTTCCCGCTGGCCAATTCGCAGCCCTACAACTTCCTCAACCTGGATTTCTATGCGCAGGACACATGGAAGCTCAGCCGCACCTTGACCTGGACCTTCGGTATTCGCGATACCTACAATTCAAATCCCCTGAATCCACATAACGCCGTGGCGCGCCTCGCCGGCTCGTTCGATTCCATCTCCCACGATGTGAATCAGCCGCTGAACCAGGTCATTCGGACGCAGCAGGGGACGATCTTCGCCGCCACGCCCGCGGCCATCCTGCAGCCCAGAACCGCCCTTGCCTGGCAGATCGCGCCGCGCACGGTGCTGCGCAGCGGGTTCGGCCTGTTCAGCGACCTCCTTCCGGGCAGCGTCGTTGATCTGGTGGGAGCGAATCCGCCGTACTCAAAGACGTTTCAAGGAGGGCTGTTGGGCAACGTCGGCGGAACGGCCATCGCGCCCGGCGTGCCAAACAGCGCCGTGGACGCGACTCGCTCGGCAAATCAAATGTTCAACTCCGGTTTCGCCCAGGGCGAACTTTCCTGTGCCTCGGCGCTCGCCAACCCGAACGCCTGCCTTGCCCCGATTGCGATGACCGCCGTTCCGGATGGCAAGCTCCATGCGCCCTACTTCATGCAGTGGAGCTTTGGCCTGGAACAGCAAGTCGGCGATGCTCTCAATCTGCGCGCTCAGTACGTCGGCACGCGCGCCGTGAACCAGCCCTATGAGACCCAGGTGAACGGCTATCAGACGGTCTGCCAGGGTTGCTTCGCGCCATTCCCTTACGGC
>JBEKHU010000220.1:0-5951 GCA_050012115.1 Bryobacteraceae bacterium
TTGCACTTCGAGTGCGCCACCATTGGGAGCTTAACGCATCCCGCCGGGGCCGGCCTTCTCATTCCATCTCAGAAACGAGGTCGCGGATCGGTCACAAGGCGAGCGGCTCCGTCATGCGGAGGGGCCGCAGCGCGAGTTCGAAAAACGGGTCTACAGGTGGGCGACGTCGAGGCCCGAGTCCCACTTTTCGGTGACGGCCATGAGTTCGTCCCAGGTCCAGGCGCGGCCGGTGTAGGCGGCGTAGCGGCCGAGCATGGCGCTGAGCGTAGACTCGGCGCCCTGGGCTGCTTCGTTGATGAATTTCCCGTTGACGATGCTCTCGATGAAGTGCTGTTCCTTCATCGCGTCGGCGTCGTCGAGCGCGCCCTTGAAGGCGCCGGCGGCGGCGGCGGCCGTGTTGGCGATCTGTCCGGGGACGCCGAGGCCGGGGAACTCCCAGGGGGTGCGGCCGGTGATGCGGACCGGCGCGTCGTAGTGCGCTTCGAAGTTGCCCTGCGTGCCGAACATGCGCATGGCCACGTCCCAGGTTCCCTCGATGAACTGGGTCGAGGTGAGGGTGATGTGGGTGTCGCCGGGGTAGGTGTAGTTGACGTTGAAGTGGCTGGAGCAGTCGCCCGAATCGCGGCGGCCCTTGCGCCCGCAGACGCCCGAGGCCTGCACGGGGTGCGCGCCGAGGATGAAGTTGTTGAAGTCGACCAGGTGGATGTTCTGCTCGACGATGATGTCGCCCGACAGCACCTTGTCGTAGATCCAGTTGCGCAGACGGCGCTCGCGGGGCGAGGCGTTGGGCCACTCGGGACGCGCGATCGCGCCGGCGTAATAGTGCGCCAGGCCGCAGACGACGTCGCCCAACTGGCCCTGCTTGACGCGCTCGGCGAGCTGGACGTAGGGCGTGGCGTGGCGCAACTGGAAGCCGATGGCGACGCTGGCCTTGGAGCCAACTTTCTGGCCGGCTTCGATGACGCGCTTGGCGCCGGGCACATCGACGGCGACGGGCTTCTCGCAATAGATGTGCTTGCCGCTGGCCGCCGCTTTGGCGAAGTGCTCCGGATGGAAGTAGGGCGGCGTGGCGATGTGGATGATGTCAATGTCCTTCGAGGCACACAGCTTCTCCAGCGAGTCCGGCCCGTAGAAGAGCTGCGAGGAGTCGATGGGCGCCTTGCCGGCCTTCTGGGCGACCTTGTCGATGGCCTGCTTGGCCACTTCCGTTTGCGCCTGGAACAGGTCGCCGAGGGCGACGTACTGGGCCGAGGTGTGCTCGGTGAAGCTTTCGGCCACGCCGGTGCCGCGCCCGCCGCAGCCGAACAGCGCCATGCGCGGGGCCGAGTTGCGTTGCGAACCGCGGACGAGATCCGGCGTCAGGGCGAGCAGCCCCGCGGTTCCGAGAAAAGCCCTGCGGCTGGTGGTGATCATGTCGGTCATCCTTCCCTTCTTCCCTTGCTTGGTCCTGGAACCGCCCGGCGCGCGATCGGGGAGGGCGCGCGTTCACGCAGCGGATGCGAGGAATCCTCCATAGATCCTACATCCCGGGGGCGGCGGGTGGGTGAGCGAGGCGGTGGGCGTGGGCGAGGATTTGGATTTCTTTTCAGCGGCGGCTGGAGTGGGCTCGGCAGGGGGCAGACCGAAAATATTTACGGTTCTGTCGCCGCAACTTATTGATTCCAGGTTCAACAACCGTCAAAATTTACGGTCCAGCGGGGCCAAGGGGACGACGGAGCAGATCAACGACGATCAAAACGGCGCACACAGGACTCCGTGTGCGGATCGGGAGATCGTGCGCGCCCGGGACAGAGTGTGGCTTAGAGGCGCGGTGGACGTTACGGAGCCGCGACCGTCAGGGAACGGTGGCCCAAACAAGCAGTCGCGGTGCGGACACAACACGAACATCCGCTCCCTGACGGTCGCGGCTCTGAAACGAGCGGCGCGGAACAACGCAAGAACCGCTCCCTGCGGTCACGGCTCGTAACACAGTCGCGGCGCGGTCACAACGGCGGAGCGGCGCGGGGCGGGGGTTAGGAGTCGGCGCTGAACAAGGTCCACGGGCTGGCAGGCATGTCGATGAGAACGTCCTTCTGCCAGGCCTGCTCGGGGTGTTTCGCGAGGTGCTCGCGCGCGTTGAAGGAGATGCCGCAGGCGTGGCCCATGGCGGCCCACAGCGACATCTTCTCGGCCAGCCTGGCGTCGGCGGCCTTGTTCTGCACCGCGCCCGCCGCGCCAAAGGGCGGCTGCCAGTTCGGCAGGCCGCGCGGCGAGGTTTCGACGTGGCCGCACAGGGTGCGCTCGCAAGCCGCCTCCTTGCGGTCGAAGGTGTCGTGGTGGTCGGCCAGGAAGGCCTTGGCCGCCTCGACGTCGATGCGGCCCTTGTGGTCGGCCATAAGGGTCTCCCAGCGCTTGCGGCGGGCGTTGGCGCTGAGGGACGGATCGCGCGGATCGAAGGTGGTCTCGTCTTTAATGAGGGCTTCGTCCAAGGGGAAGTTGCTGCCGACGAAGAAGCCGTCGCGGGTGCGCTGCAGCGTGACGTGCTTGAGGCCCAGCTCCAGGCTCGCAATCTCGCCGTTTTTGCGGTCCGCGACGAGCCAGGTGTTGGCGTAGCCGCCGTTGTTGCCTTCCTTCATCAACGCGGCGAAGTCGTCGATCGTGCCGGCGTACTGCATCGCCTTGCGCGCGCGGACGCACTCGGGAATCCCGTCGGGATCGAAGCCGCGGAAGCCGCTGATGGTGGTCTCGGTGATCAGGATGCCGGCCCCGTTGATGCCGAAGTCGTCGCCGCTGTGGATCAGGCCGGGCAGACCGTCCATCAGAAAACGATGGCCCTTGGCCGGGCGGACGTCGAAGATCACGTTCCAGCGGGCGCCCACGGCGTATTCGGTCCAGGCGTTGTGGGCGATGACGGGATGGCCGTCGGTGGTCCAGGAGCCGGTGGCCACGAAGGCGCTGCAATGTTCGGGCGAGGCGGGCGTGGGGGCCTTCGAGCGGTCGTACCAGGCGGTGTAATAGGGGGTGAGCTCCTGAAACGCGTTGAGCGCGACGGCGTCGAAGAGGTCCAGCTTGACGCCCTGCGAAGCGGCGCCTTCGGCGATCCCCTTGATCTCGTCGCGGTACTCCTGCTCAATTTTGGGCCACAAAACCTGCTCCGCGGCCTGGCGGAAGAAACTCCAATCCTTATTGGACTCGTGCATCATCAAAACCTTGGCGGTCTTCAAAACACCGTCGATCTCCCGCGCCAGGGCGGCGCCGTGCTGGTAGCCGATCTCGGCGGGGGAGCCGGCCAGACGCACGACGATCCAGCCGTTCTTCTCGGAACGGCGATCGGCAGTGGAGAGCACCGCGGCGCCGAGGGCGGCGGCGGGTAAGCTCAAACAGAAGCTCCGGCGAAGCATGATCTTCCGATTGTAAAGCCTTATCGGCGGAAAGGGACCTCAAACGATGGCTAATCCGCAGCAGCCCGAATTCGACCCCGGCCTGACGCAACGCTACACCGGCGACCTGCGGCGGGTCATCAACAAGGACGGTTCCTTCAACGTGCTGCGGCGCGGGGTGGGCCTGAGGGACAAGGGTTTCTACCTGCACCTGATGAACTCGAACTGGCCGTGGTTCCTGATCCAGGTGGGGCTGGCCTACACGGCGGTGAACGTGTGTTTCGCCGCGATCTACTACTGGATCGGCGTGGACCAGCTCAGCGGCGCCCCGCGGGGGACGCCGGTCGAGGCCTTCCTGAGCGCGTTCTTCTTCAGCGTCCAGACTTTCACGACGGTGGGCTACGGGCATGTCGCTCCCAAGGGAGTGTGGACCAACGTAGTGGCGGCGATCGAGGCGATGACCGGCCTGTTGGGCTTCGCCCTGGGCACCGGGCTGCTGTACGGGCGCTTTTCGCGGCCCTCGGCCAAGATCGCGTTCAGCCGGCAGATGATCGTGGCGCCGTTCAGCGGCGGGCGCGCGCTGATGTTCCGGATCGCCAACGGCCGGCCGAACGTGCTGATGGAACTGGAAGCGACGGTTATTCTGATGACCGTCGAAAGCGGGAGCGGCGGGATGCGACGCAAATACCAAGGACTGCCGCTGGACCGCGGGAAGGTGTTCTTCTTGCCGCTGACCTGGACGCTGGTTCACGCGATCGACGAGAACAGCCCGCTGAATGGACTCGGCGCGGAGGAGCTGAAGGGTCTGCAGGCCGAAGTGCTGATCCTGATCAAGGCCTTCGACGAGACGTTCAGCCAGTCGGTGTATGCGCGGCACTCCTACACCTGGGACGAGATCGAATGGGGCCGGCGGTTCCTCCCGGCCTTTAACGTCACGCCCGAGGGGGATCTGGAACTGGACCTTTCGCTGATCGACCGGAGCGCGCCGGAATAGCCCTTTGGGGCCATTCCAGTCCGGCGCGAGCCGACATGTTCCTACAATGAGAACGTGGGGAGCAATCGAGTACCAGCCGCGGACGCGTTCGTCTTCGCCGTAGCGGCATCATTCACCGCCGAGCCGCTTGAAGCATCGCTGCTGTTCTGGGGGCGCCAGTTGCAGACGCCGTTCGAGGTGCGCTTCGCGCCATTCAACCAGTTGATGCAGACACTGCTGGATCCCACGGGGGTGTTCGCGCAGAACCGCCATGGCGTGAACGTGCTGCTGGCGCGCTTCGAGGACCTGGGCGCGTTTTCCGGCGGCGACGCGGCGGCGCTGGCGGCGGCGGTTCGCGAAGCCCCGGAACGCAGCAGCGTGCCGCTGATCGTGGTGCTGTGCCCGGCCTCTCCACAAGCGCAGCCGGATCGCGCCGCGCGCGAGCAGTTTCTGCGCCTGACCGGCGAAGCGCCGGGCGTGCAGGTGATCGACGAGAACGAGATCCGCCGTTTCTACGCGGTGGAGAACTGGTACGACGCCTCGGGCGACGGCATCGGGCGGATCCCTTACACGGAGCTTTACTTCGCGGCGCTGGGCACGGCCGTGGTGCGACACGCGCACGCGCTGCACACTCCGCCGTATAAAGCGGTGGCCGTCGATTGCGACAACACGCTGTGGCTGGGGACCTGCGGCGAGGACGGCCCGGAGGGCGTCGTCCTCGGCGGCTCCAGGCGCGCGCTGCACGAGTTCCTGCTGGCCCAGCGCGAGGCGGGCCTGCTGCTGTGCCTGGCCAGCAAGAACAATGAAGCCGACGTGTGGGAGACCTTCGCCGCGCACCCGGAGTTTCCATTGCAGCCGCGGCACTTCACGGCCTGGCGGCTGAACTGGGAATCGAAAGCGGCCAACATCAGCTCGCTGGCCGAGGAGCTGAACATCGGCACGGACAGCTTCATTTTTCTCGACGACAACGCGCGCGAGACGGCGGAGGTGGCGGGCTCGCTGCCGGAGGTGCTCTCGCTCAACCTGCCGGAAGACGCCGGCCTGCTTCCGGTGTGGCTCGACCACCTGTGGGCCTTCGACCATCCGGTGGTGACCGAGGAGGACCGGCGGCGCAGCCAGTCGGTCGCCCAGACGCGCGAGTTCGGCCGGGAATTGAGGGCGGCCTCGAATCTGCAGGAGTTCGTCAGCTCCCTGGGACTGCGGGTCGACGTCGCGCCGCTGGCCGCGGAGCGCTTCAGCCGCGCCGCGCAGCTCACGCAGCGCACGAATCAGTTCAACTGCACGACCGTGCGGCGCAGCGAGGCCGAACTGCACGCGCTGCTGCAGACGGGGCGCCACGAAATCTTCACGGCCGAGGTGAGCGACCGTTTCGGCGACTACGGCCTGACGGGTTTGCTGATCGTCGAGAAGCTGGAAGACGAATACCGCGCCGAGACGTTCCTGCTGAGCTGCCGGGTGCTGGGGCGCGGCGTCGAGCACAGGCTGCTGGCGTTCCTGGGAGAACACGCCGAGGAAGACGGCGTCCACCGGGTCACGGTGCCCTTCACGCCCGCGCGGCGGAATCGCCCGGCGCTCGATTTTCTCGAGTCGGTCAGCGCCGGCCGCCGCAGCGAGACGCC
>JBEKHU010000221.1:0-5908 GCA_050012115.1 Bryobacteraceae bacterium
AGGCAGGGGCAGGCGGGGCTTCTTCAGGACAGCGAGAGCGGGACGGTTATTATTGGCCCGCTTCAGCGATCAAACGTTGCAGGTCATTGCGGCTGGGTGCGACAAGATCCCACGCATCGGGACAGAAGCAGAGGTCGATGCACCACCACTCGACCGGGCAGCTGGCCAGCATCTTTGGGATGACCACGCGCCAGGGGATCACGCCGGCGTGGAACGGGCGGTGCATGGAGGTCTCGTCGCCGTAGAGCGTGCCGTCGGTGTCGATCACGTGGACGCCACCGATGCGCCCCTTGAGCAGATCGAGGAATTCGCATACGCCGCCCTCCAGCACCTCGCGGCGGCCATGCTGCCGCGCCCCGATGACGCTGCAAAGGTAGGCGTGTGCCGTGTCGAAGAGGATCTGAAACCAGGGATGGCCGACGCGGTCATGCAGGGCCAGGACTTCGGATGGCTTATTGAATACGAATCCCGGCTCGTACTCCCAAACGATGGTCACGCCTGCTTGCCGCGCGGAACCCGCGCATTCGCGCCACAAGTCTCCGAGCCGGTGGAATGCCTGATGGTACTCCTCGTCGCTGAGCGACCCCGGCGCCGCGACCGTGTCGATCCGGATGGATGGTGAGCCGATATCGGCACACAGGTCCAGCAGGCGGCGGAATAGTGCGAGGTAGCGGTCACGGTTCCCCGCCACAAGGGGGTTGACGGAGGTCAGGTCCGCGGAATAGCCGGAGACGCCGAGACCGCAACCGGCAAGCATGCGGCGCAGTTGGGCGCGTTCGGCGGCGCCGGGGTAAGCTTCGAGAGTCACGTGCGGCGGAAAGCCGCACAGTTCGATGCCGTCATAGCCGGCCTGCGAGAGGCGATCGCAAATGCCGGTGAGCGGTCTGGGGGCGGCGGCGTGCGGACCGAACGTAAACGACCACGCCCCCATCGAGATCTTCATATCTGATCCGTCCCCCATTCTGACAGGTTCTCGGGAAAGTGCGGTCGCTCTTCCGGCAGGCCGCCGGCGCGTCAGGTCTGCCCGCCAGGAGGCATCCGCGACGAATTGAGCTCTTGAAACGGTTGCAACGGGGGGACAGGAACGGGTTTGCGGCGTCAGGCACGGGCCAGGCGGCAGACCTTGGCGCTTGACTTATCTCATGCAGTTACAACAAAATAGAAGAGATTTGTCGATCTCGTATCCTAAGAAGCGTTACAGCGTCTGTCCGATATGCTAGTGAAGAATCCTTTCCTCAGGACGACATAATGACGCGATTGCTTGGATTCATTCTTTCCGCACTCATCTTGCTTTCGGGCGCCTTCGCGGACACCACCACGACTCATAAGGCGAAGAAGAAGGAGCCTGCTCGACCTCCGCTCCAGGCGACGGCTTCCAAGGCAAATGCCAAGGCCAAATCTAAATCGGCGACCGCGGTGCAAGCGGCTGCTAAGTCCCCTGTGGGCAAGACACAGAAAGCCAGGGCCAGGCGGGTCAGACGATCGGTCAGCCCATGGGACGTGCCGACCTACGCCGACTCGACGATCGGGGATGTCATTGATGGAGAAGACCTGCAGGTGCGGCGTGCGGCGGTGGACGCCCTGGGACCGTTCAACGGGTCGGTGGTCGTAGCCGACCCGAAGACGGGCCGCATTCTGAGCATGGTGAACCAGAAACTGGCGCTGGAGGGAGCCTATCAGCCCTGCTCCACGATCAAACTGGTCGCCGGCCTCGCCGCCCTGAGCGAAGGCATGATTGACAAAGACACGCGCCTGCGGCTGTCGCGCAGGGTGACGATGGACCTCACCACGGCCATCGCCCGCTCCAACAATCCGTATTTCGCCAATCTCGGCGAGAAGCTTGGCTTCGAGAAGGTTTATCACTACGGCAAACTGTACGGCCTGGGCGAGAAGGCGGGCTACGACCTGCCAGGCGAGAGCCCGGGCATCTTCCCCGACAGGAAACCGCGCGAGATTCCGGTCGGGATGATGACCAGTTTCGGCGAGGCGATCGGCATCACGCCGCTGCAACTCGCGGCATTGGTCTCCTCCATCGCCAACGGCGGAACGCTTTACTACCTGCAATACCCGCGCAACGAGGCCGAAATCGAGACCTTCACGCCGCGTGTGAAGCGCTTCCTGGACATCCGCGCCGCTGTGCCCATGCTCAAGCCGGGCATGCTCGGTGCCACCGACTTCGGCACGGCCAGGCGCGCCAGCTACGACCCCAACGAGCCAATCTACGGCAAAACCGGCACATGCTCGGACGCGCGCACGCACCTCGGCTGGTTCGGCAGCTTCAACGAGGTCGCCGGCCGCAAACTGGTGGTTGTGGTACTGCTTACGGGTGGTCGGGGCATCAATGGCCCGGTCGCGTCGGGCGTGGCGGGGCAGGTCTACAAGAACCTGTCACAGCAACAATACTTTGCGCGTGGCACGACTGCGTCTTCTAACGTCCCGCCAGCGAGCCGCTAGCGTCGCTACCTGGGCATCACAGCAGAGCGGCCGTAGTTTCCAAAGTAATAACGGACTCCGACCGTGGTGTAGCTGCCATACGGGCCGTCGCCCGCCAGATTCACGGGGCTGTGCATAGCGGCGTAACGGCCCATCAAGTGCGTTTTGTGGGTGATCAGCCGAAGTTCCGCCCGGTCGCTCAACGCGATTCCTGCTCCCATACTCATTTCCATTAGGATCGGCGCGGCGGAGTACGTGTAGCGTTGCTGAGGCAGGTTGTTTCCGCCGTAGAATTTGGGTTCAGTGATGAGAAACAGCCGCTGCCAGGGTCCCCGGCCGAACGGCTGAACCTCCAGGTAGCCGCTAAAGGCATAGCGTGCATACCCCGTGCAGTCGGCGCGGTATCCCGGATCGCTGGCCTTGATCTGGCACAGCCCCAAGTCCATCTCGTTGTGTGGCGGTGCCATCTGAAAATCCACGAAACCGCGGGCGAAGTTGCGCGGGAACAGGAACCGGTCAACAGCGACGTATGCGATCTTCGGCTGCGCTACCAGATTCGTCTCCGGTTGCTGCGCCCCGCTCGGTCCAATCAGGACCAGTGCTCCTGCCAAGACGAGATACCACTTCATCCGAACCCTCCTGGACCCAACGTTGGTGGTTCGCGAAAGCGCACACGAAACGCTTAGTTTATCCTAACCGGGATAATTGGCAAGAACGGTCGATTTCGCCGCAGGCCGGAGGGGAAGAGAAGGGCGGCCCGATCGTGCCACCCGTGTTGGAGTTGAACGCGCGCCGGGCTTCACTCAGCCGACGTGCGGCGACAGCATTTTTACGATGTCGCCCTTGCCCACCGCGCCGACGCGTTGGTCGACGACCTTGCCGGCCTTGAACAGAAGCAGCGTGGGGATGCCGCGGATGTTGAACCTCCCGGCCGTGCCGTTATTCTCGTCAACGTTGACCTTGCCAACCTTGATCTTGCCGGTGTATTCCTCGGCCACGGACTCGACCGTTGGGGCGATCATGCGGCAGGGGCCGCACCACTCCGCCCAGAAGTCCACCAGGACGGGGACCTCGGAAGCTGCTACTTCCTGCTCGAAGTTCGTGTCGGTGATTTCAACAATAAACTTGCCCATTGATCTTGAAGCACTCCCATCGCATGTGATGTTCCACTCTTTCCTCGGGATTCAGGCTCTGCCTGAGAGCTTGCCGTACAAGCCGGAGTAGGCGGCGGCCGAGACGGCCCACGAGAAATCCTTCTTCATTCCCCGCATCATTCGTTCGCGCCAGGCATCGCGATTCCGGTAGGCGCCGAGAGCCGCGCGCAGCGAATCGTACAGCGCTCCGGTCGAGTACCAGGAGAACTTGAAGCCGGTGTCTTCCTGAATGGTATCATCCAGGCCGCCGGTCGCTCGGACCACCGGGACCGTACCGTAGCGCAGGCTGTAAATCTGGTTCAGGCCGCACGGCTCATATGCGCTCGGCATGAGGAACAGATCCGCTCCGGCCTCGATTCTGTGTGCCAATGCATTGTTGTATCCGATCCACACGCCGATCTTCCGCGGGAGCCAGCGCTGCCAGTCGTTGAAGAGTTGCTCGTAGCGCCATTCGCCGCTGCCCAGCACCACCAGTTGAACGTCGTTCTCTTCGAAAAAGGACGCCAGCCCCGCGATCAGGTCGAAGCCTTTTTGCGAGGCGAAGCGCGAAACGATGCCAATCAGGGGCCGCTCCGGATCGTCCGCGGGCAATCCGAATTCGCGCAACAATTCCAGCTTGCAGACCCGTTTCCCAGCCAGGTCCGCGTGCGAGTAGCTGGCAGCAATCAGCCGGTCGGTCTCCGGGCTCCACTCGTCGTAATCGACGCCGTTGAGAATGCCCGTCAGCGCGTCGGACCTGTTGCGCAGCGTGGCATCCAGGCCGAAGCCGTATTCCGGCGTCTGGATCTCGCGGGCATACGTCGGGCTGACCGTCGTCAGCCAATCGGCCAGAGTAAGGCCGCCCTTGAGGATGTTCAGGTCGCCGTGGAATTCGAGCTTGTCCGGCGAAAACCAGCCGCCGTTCAGCCCCAGGTCCCAGAAGCATCCCTTGCCATATCGTCCCTGGTAGCCCAGGTTGTGGATCGTGAGCACGGTTCGGACGTGGTCGAAGGCCGGATTGCCGTGCTGCTGATCGGCTCTATAGATGGGCACGAGGGCCGACTGCCAATCGTGACAGTGCAGTATGTCGCACGGGAAGACAGTCTGAGCCACGCCGATGGCAGCCAGCGAGAGAACCGCGAAACGGCGATGGTTGTCGCGGTACTCGCGGCCGCCCTCGTCGTACAGCCCGGGGCGGTCGTAGAAATAGGGTGCATCGACCAGGTAGTATGTGACACCGTTGTGCGCCTGCCTCCGAATGTCCACGCGGTACGGTGTCCGGCCGGCGTACAGCACCATGTTGTCGAACGCGCTTTCGGTCTGATCCCAAGGGATGCTGCCGTAGCGTGGCATCACGACGGCAACTTCGTGGCCCAACTTTTGCAACTCCCCGGGCAGCGCCCCGACCACATCCGCCAGACCACCCGACTTGGCGAATGGCGTCGCTTCGCTGGCCACCATCAGAATCCGGCTCATCCACTACTCCTGAAAAGTCGCGCTGTCGCGCACAACCCGAACTGTCATCATACCTGCGAGGCCACGTCGGAGCGCGCCTCCGCGACACTTGCGTCTTCGGGCTATGGCGCCTGAGGCGCTGATGAATCTCGGAGTCGTTCCAGTGTCGGTCTTGACTTCAGCCCCGCGGAAGACGATCGGCTTGCCGCGGTACCCGCTCTCGTTCAAACGTACGCTGTGAAGTCAGGCAGCAGGACCCCGCAAGTCAGGCTTGACGATCATCGCTCACGGCGTTAGGCTATCTTTAGATGACTATCGGAAGAATCAGACTTTCGATTGGTATCGGAATGCAAAAAGAGTCGGTCTCTTGTCGGAAAGACGTTCCATTCGCCTGAACTAACCCTGCCACGGGCGAATGCTCCGGCCGTCCCTGCGATGCGAGTGGGGACGGCCGGTTTTTCATTTGCCTGGTCGTCATGGAACGACAGCCGGCTCAGCGCTCCCTTTTCCCGCCACGCAGATCCCTATAATGGTCTTGTCAGGAGCCATTAAGGACCGCATGGACGACCTCAAGAAGAGGATGCAGGAAGAGATCACGAAGCTGGAGCATGAACTGCGCAGTGAGTTGCCCAAGGAGATTCTGAAGGCGCGCGCGCACGGCGACTTGCGGGAGAACGCCGAGTTTCATGCCGCTAAGGAGCGTCAGCGCTACGTCGATTCCCGCCTCTCGAAGCTCAAACTGAGGTTGGCGGAGTTGTCTCTCGTCGACGTGAGCAAAATCCCCCGTGATCGCGTCGGGCTGGGCTCGAAGGTGGTGCTGCTGGACCTCGACAAGAACGAGGAGATCAGCTATAGACTCGTGGCCAGCGAGGAATCGGATGTCTCCA
>JBEKHU010000222.1:0-5905 GCA_050012115.1 Bryobacteraceae bacterium
TTCGGCGCAAAGCTCTACGCTCGGCGCGCCGGCCGTCTTTGTCGCCATCACGCCGTGCCGGCTGGTGGACACGCGCGTCGCGGCGGGATTCACAGGGGCCTTCGGCCCGCCGGCGATGCCCGCCAACACGGCGCGTACGATTCCCGTGCCGGTGTCGAGCTGCGGGGTTCCGGCCGCGGTGGCCTACTCGCTGAACCTCACCGTGGTTCCGGCGCCGGGCCTGGTGCTGGGCTGGGCCGCGGCATGGCCCGACGACCAGCCGCAACCCAACACCGCCGTGCTGTCGGATATGATTCCGGGCACGATTGTCAGCAATTCGGCGATCGTGCCGGCGGGCGCCGATGGCGGGTTCAACGTTCTGACGCTGCGTGCGACCGACCTGGTGATCGACATCAACGGCTACTTTGCCCTGCCGGAGACCCTGCCGTTCGGAGGTACCGCCTTGGCGCCCGCGCTGACGTTTGGGGACACGACGACGGGGCTGTATTCGACGGGCGCGGGCTCAGTGAGCATCGCAACGGGCGGGGTGAATGCGCTGACACTCAATTCGAACGGCGATCTGGACCTGCGGGGGAGCATCACGAAGGGCGGGACGCTGTTTATACACAACCTTGGGGGATTAGAGAATACTTCAGTTGGGTTGGGCGCCCTGGGTCAGAGCACGGGGGGAGGGAACACGGCGCTCGGGACTTCGGCGCTTCAGGTGAACACTACAGGGGGTATTAATACGGCAAATGGGGTTCGGGCACTTCAGGCGAACACGACCGGGGCTTCGAATACGGCCGCTGGATTTGAGGCACTTATGGAGAACACTACTGGTAGCGCCAACGCGGCATTCGGAGTTAGCGCGTTGCGGTCTAATACTAGTGGCATGTTCAATGTGGGGGTTGGGGTAAGCGCGCTTATCGGAAACATATCCGGCAGCGACAACACAGCTGTCGGCCCGTTCGCGCTGGATGGCAACAATAGCGGAGAGGAGAATACTGCGATTGGATCGTCATCCTTGTCGAGTAACATTAGTGGCAATCAGAATACAGCGTTGGGTTCTCAGTCCTTGGGGAACAACACGACTGGCAACCTGAACACCGCCATCGGGCTTGCGGCTCTCGGCCACAATACCGATGGATCAGGCAACACTGCTATAGGCTCGGGTGCCAGGGGAAACGCAAGCACGGGGAGTTACAATGTAGCCCTGGGTTATGGTACGGGCGGGCAGGTAACGAGTGGCAACTACAACGTGCATATCGCCAATCAGGGCCAGGCAGCGGACACGAACCTTATCCGCATCGGCGACTCCAACCAGAACAAGACCTTCATCGCCGGCATCCGGGGCGTGACGACCGGCAGCGCCGACGCCATCCCGGTCGTGATCGACTCGGCCGGGCAACTCGGGACGGTGAGTTCGTCGCGCCGGGTGAAGACCGACATTCGCGACATGCGGGACACGACGGAGACGATCATGAGCTTGCATCCGGTCGAGTTCCGCTACACCGCCCATGGGCCGGAGGGGCCGGTGCAGTTCGGGCTGGTCGCCGAGGAAGTCGCCGCTGTCGCGCCAGAACTGGTGGTACACAAGCAGGACGGCGAGGTCGAGACGGTGTACTACGACAAGGTCAACGCCATGCTGCTGAACCAAGTGCAGCAGCAGCAGCGCACGATTGAGGGGCTCAAGAGCCAGAACGAAACGCTCGCGGAGACGCTGCGCAAGCTGGAGTCGCGGCTGGCGGGGCTGGAGCAGTCCCCGGCAAAGTAACGGCGCCGCGGCGGCGGACCCGGTGCGCTGCACTTGCGCCACGAGCATTCAGCGGCGCACCGGGTCCACAGCAGAGCGCGGCGAGCCGGCGTTCCGTGGGCACCCTCGAGCCAGCGCCCCGCCAGCTCGGCAAACGCCTGCTTGCGGCCGAGCCAGGTGCCCGCCTCGAAGGCCTCAGCCTGATGGATTCGGATCGTCCCCGGCCCCTCGTACGTAGTCTTCTCAATCCTCGGTTTCTCAACGCTCGTCGTCTCGTCCATAGCCTCCCTACCTCCCGAAAATCGCAATGGGTTGCGACCTTCATGCATTAGAATCAATCACTTGCAGGAATTTCCGAAATACCCTTTCGGTTTTGCCCCTTCGCGCCCGCTCCAGCACGCCCCCTGCCGAGATCACTCTAATGGCGCCGTCAAGCGTTCCCCGGGCGCACCCCCGGTAACTGCGTGAGCGGCTTGGATAGGAACATTTTTAACGCGTGTCACCGGTGCGGGCGCCAGTCGCGATCGGACATGAAGCGGGGAAGCCCGGACGGCATCCGCAGATCCCTCTTCCTGATGGGACTGAGCCGCGACCGTCAGGGAGCGGATGCTCGGCAGGTATCCGCAAACTCCGAAAACGGTCTAGTGTGGTGAGTCGTTGATTCATCGCAGAAACCACTGCGGCTCGGATGTCCACGTCCGGCTCTTGAAAACGATCGAAAGGCCGACGTGGCCGTCGGCCGCAGACCTGGCGGTCTGCCCCACCAGTGCGCCTTTCTCTGGCGAATTAATGACTCGGGACACTAGACCAGATTCGGAGTATTCGCGTACCGTCGTGCGAGGGTGGGCCAGACCGTGCGGTGGGGCAGGCGGCCACGCCTGCGCCGGACCTCCAGGTCCGGCTTCAATCGAACCAACAAGAGGCCGGCGAGGACGACGGCCGCAGACCAGGCGGTCTGCCCCACGCCAGGTCCGGCTCCGCGGCGAGCTCACGGGACCACACGTCCGACCCAACGTCCACCGGCATCGGCACTGCGGGTATTCACAATCTCCGAAAGTGGTTTAGCGCCGGGCCGCTTGCGCCGCGGAAACCGGCGTTTCTCCGGCCTGTTCGGTGATCGTGAGGATCTGGTCGGCGGGGACGTTGTGCAGCGTCTGGTGGATGCGGCTGGGCCAGGTGATGTCGATCTCGCTGATCAGTTTCGCGCCGCCCAGACCGAAGTGGACGCGCGAATCGCTGGAGCAGGCGTAGCCGGTGGATGTGGTGGCGTGGTTCCACTGTTTCAGGCCGTCGGCGGTGGTGATGCGCACCTGCGCCCCCAGGCCCATGCGGTTGCTCTTGACGCCCACGAGCTTCAGCAGGATCCAGTGGTTGTCGTTCTGCGAGATGTTGTGGAAGTACTTCATCTTGCCGTTCAGCACCGTGATCACCGCGTCCACGCGGCCGTCATTGTCCATGTCGCCCAGCGCCACGCCGCGGTGCGGTGCGGCCAGTTGGAAGTCGGGCCCGGCCTGCGCGCTCACGTCCTGGAACTTGCCCTTCCCGAGATTGCGGAAGACCGCGTTGGGCTCTTCGTAGGTGCGCAGCGACATCAGGGCGATGTTATCCAGGACGTTGCCGCGGGCCACGATCAGGTCCTTCCAGCCATCGTTGTCGAAATCGGCGATGCCGTTGGACCAGCCCGACATCTGGCGCGTCACGTGGCCCAGGCCGCTGGGGTTGGTGATCTCGACGAAGTCGCCGGCGCCGTTGTGGTTGCGGAACAACGGGAATGACTCACCCTCGATGGCGGTGTGCCAGATGTCGTCCCAGCCGTCGTTATCGATGTCGACAAATACGGCGCCCATGCCGGAGATGAAATTGCCGGACTCCGGATAGGCGACGCCGGCCTGCAGCGCAATCTCCTCGAATTTCTTGCCGCCGAGATTGTGGAAGAGCTGGTTGGGGGCGTTGTCGTTGGCCACGAAGACGTCCATGAAACCGTCGTGATCGTAGTCGGCGAAGGCCACGCCCATGCCCTTGCCGTAGGACTTATTGATGCCGGGTTCGACCGAAACGTCGGTGAAAGTGCCGTCGCCGTTGTTGCGGAACAGCGTGTTGGGCAGCGCGGCGTAGTTCTTGGGATGACAGTAGGAGCGCATGCCGGGGTGCGGGCCGCAGACGGGGTCCTTGTTGACCTCCCATTTGCAGTAGTTGGAGACGAACAGATCGAGGTGGCCGTCGTTGTTGTAGTCGAACCAGCCGGCCGAGACGGCCCACATCTTCTTGCCGTCGAGCGTGGCGCCGCCCACTCCCGCCTTGTCGGTGACGTCGGTGAAGGTGCCGTCGTGGTTGTTGTGGAACAACTGGTTTTTGGTCACGTTGGCGACGAAGATGTCCGGCCAGCCGTCGTTGTCGTAGTCGCCGATGGCCACGCCCATGCCGTAGCCCACGCCCTTCACGCCGGCCTTTTCCGTGACGTCGGTGAAGGTGCCGTCGTGGTTGTTGTGGTACAGGCGGTTCCAGTATTGCGGGCCTTCCTTCTCGAGCGAGGGAATCGCCGCGCCGTTGACCACGTAAACGTCGAGGTAGCCGTCGTTGTCGTAGTCGAACAAGGCCACGCCGGCGACCATCGTCTCGGGCTGGTTCTTGAGCGGGGTGGGCGAGCTGTTGGAAGCGAAGACCAGGCCCGCCTTGGCGGCAATTTCCTCGAAGCGGATCGTGCTGGCCACGGGGGCCGCCAGAGCCGCGCACAATAGCAGTGTTAAGGCGATGGAGAGGGTCCGCATGTTCAACTTCACTTCAGTCTAGCAGCCGTAAGCGGGCCAACAGAGCGGGTTGGAGCGCACGATTGTTAAGCATGTCATTGAATTGAAAGGATGAGCGGTAGTATCGAGGTACGAAGCCGGTTTCGCGAGGGCGCGACCGTCTCCGCGCACCTGAATCTGGCGGCAACACGCAAGTTACAAAGCTGGGCCTGTAACACGAGAGTCATTGAACATTCATGCCCTGCTAATAGCCCTTCGCTAACCTCAGTGAGACGGGCATGGAAGTCGCGAGGTGCATGGTTGAACGAGCCATCAACTCAAAGGCTTTTCAGGCACACGATTCCGGACATCATAGATACGCCGTGCCCGGCGCGAACGGGTGCATACACCTAAGGACAGGAAAATAGTGATGAGTCAGCACAAACTTCAGGCTTGGGTTGCGGGCCCACTGGTAGCTTGCCTACTGGCCGCGACCACCCCATTGATTGCGGCTGAAACCCCGGCTGTGAACGACACCGAAAAGGCCGGCCAGACACAGAAGGCCCGCAGCCAAAACGTCGACATTGAGAAACTCCGTAAACAGATCGCGGAACAGCAGAAGCAGATCGATGCGATGCAGAAGATGCTGGCCGACCAGCAGCGATTGCTCGAGGCGGCGAGCAGCCAGCAGTCCGACGCGCCGATGGCGCGGCGAGCGGACCGGGCTGCCCTGGGCCAGGTGGCGAGCACGACGCCGATGATCCCGGCCGGGCCGGCGCCGATGGATCAGCCGGCGGCAGAGAAGGAGAAGGCGTCGCCGTTGCAGTTCCTGATCGGCAACGTCTCGCTGATGCCGGTCGGATTCATGGATCTCACCTCCGTCTGGCGCGACAAGGACGCCGGATCGGGCATCGGTACGAGCTTTGGCAGCGTTCCTTACAACAACGTCACGGCGGGCCAACTCAGCGAGTTCCGGTTCAGCCCGCAGAACTCCCGGCTGGGGTTCCGCATCGACGGCGACTGGAAGGGCGCGCACTTCATCGGCTATAACGAGTTCGACTTCCTGGGAACGAGCGGCACCAATAACCTGGGCGTTACCAACGGCGCCTTCGTGCCCCGCATCCGCCTGTATTGGGTGGACGTCCGCAAGGGCAAGGTGGAGTTTCTGGCCGGCCAGAGCTGGAGCATGCTGACCCCCAACCGCACGGGAATCTCCGCGCTGCCAGGCGATCTGTTCTACAGCCAGGTGATAGACGTCAACTACATGGCCGGCCTCACGTGGACCCGCCAGCCGGGGGTGCGCGTGCTGTTCCATCCGAGCGACAAGGTGACGTTCGGGGTGTCGCTGGAGAATCCGGACCAGTACATCGGCGGTTCCGGCGGCGGTTCGTCGATCACGCTGCCATCCGCGCTGTCTACTCTCGCCGGCGTGGAGCTCGACAACGCT
>JBEKHU010000223.1:0-5892 GCA_050012115.1 Bryobacteraceae bacterium
GAACGTTCCTCGCTTTCCCGACCTGGGAGCTGAAAATGCGAAGCCCCGCGGCGTGTGCCGCGGGGCTTTTGTTTACTTGCGGGAGCGAAACGGTGCGAAAACTCAAACTGCGATCAGGATTTCTTCCCCGGATCCGGTTTTGACGAATTGTCCTCGTCGCCTTTGAAAACGTCCTTGAAGCTCTTAATCCCTTCGCCCAGGCCCTTGCCCAGATCGGGAATCTTCTTGGCGCCGAACACGATCAGGATAATCACAACGATAACGACCCACTTCATCCGACGAGTCCTGCAGCATGCGCGGCGAGAGCCATGAAAATCAATCCTGGTCCATTTTCAGTTTAGGGTCCCTCGCGCCGCGCGTCAAGGAATCCTTTTGCCTCCGGGCATTTAACGGCCTCTGGAGGAGCTCCCAGTGAGCCGCGCGACTTCTGCCGCCGGCTGTTGAGCCCGGTGATTGAGAAACGCGGGCCGCGCCGGCCACTGCCTCCAATAGGGCCATGCGCGACCCGCTCGTTCTACCTTTCTTCGCCTTCGCTGCCGGCTTGGTCGCCGCCCGTTTTGGCGGAGTCGCCCCGCGCGAGGCGGTCTGGGCCTGCGTCGCATTCGCGCTGCTCGCACTGCTCGGCCTTTTCTACCGCCCGCGCCGCATCCTGCTGCTTCCGATCCTGCTGGTCCTGGCCGCTCTGGGCGCCCTCGATATGGGGCTTCAAACGCACACCCCGCCCGTGCCCGCGCCCATCGAGCCCGGCGGCGAACAGGCCGTTCAGGGCTGCCTGCTGGAGAACGGCGACTACCGCGACGGCCTCCTCCGTCTGAAGCTGGAACTCCAGCCCGGAGCCGGCGTCTACGCCACCATTGCTCCGGAACGCGACACCCCGCTGCCCCCGATTCCGGTGGCCGGGACCCGCGTGGCGCTCCAGGGCAAAGTCCGCGCGCCCCGCGCCTATCGCAATCCCGGCTCGTTCGACTTCGGAGCCTACCTGGCGCGCAAGGACATCTTCTGGACCCTCTCGGGCCACGCCTCGGCCTACCGCGTCCTGCCGGGCGGCTGCGGGCCGGCTTGGCGCGCCCTGCTCGGGCGCGTGCGGCAGAACGGGCTGGACGCGCTCGACCGCCTGTACGCCGGCGACGACTACGCCCGCGGCATGATGCGCGGCCTCCTTCTCGGCGACAGCTCGGGCATCCGCGACGTCTGGACCCGGGACTGGCGCCGCACCGGCACCTATCACGCCCTGGTGATCTCGGGCAGCCAGATCACCTTCGTCACCATGCTGGCTCTGCTCTGGCTGCGTTTCGCCAAGGCCGGAGAGCGGCCGCTCCTGGTCCTCGCCTCGGCGCTGGGCTGGATCTACGCCCTGCTGTGCGGCGGCAACGCGCCCGTGCTGCGCGCCGCGGCCGGCTTCGCGCTCTACGCCTGTGCGCGCCTGCTCTACCGCCGCCCGCGGCTGCTCAATCTGCTGGCCGCCGCCGCGCTCGCGTTTCTCGTCTGCGCGCCCGACCAGTTGTTCGACGCCAGCTTTCAGTTGACCTTCCTGTCGGTGGCGGCCGTCGGCGCCATGGCGATTCCGTTGACCGAACGCTGGCTCACGCCCTGGCGCGCCGCCTTCGCGAGCCTCGCCCGGAAAAACGTCGAGCCGCATCTGGAGCCGCGCGCCGCTTCCATCCGCACCGAATTGCTGCTCATCGCGGAGACGGTCTCGGCCGTCTTCCGCTGCCCCGCCGCCTGGGCCGTGCACGCCCTGCGGGCCGCCGGCGCCCTGGTTCTCCACTGCCTCCAGCTGATGCTGCTTTCGGCCTGCGTGCAGTGGCTGCTCGCCATCCCGATGATCATCTACTTCCACCGCCTGTCGATCTCCGGATTGACGGCCAATATCATCGTTATCCCGCTCGTCTCCCTGGCCATCCCCTTCGGCTTCGCCGCCATCGCCACGCACTGGCATTTCCTGGCCGTGATCGCACTATGGATGCTCCGCGGCGCGCAATGGACCGCCACGCTGCACGCCCGCTGGGAGCCGAAGTGGCGCGTCCCGGACCCGCCGCTGACCGCGCTCGTTCTCTTCTTCCTCCTCCTGGCCGGGTTCTGCGTCGCCCTGCGGCGCCACTCGCACTGGACTCTGCCCGCCGCCGCGGCCTCGCTCGCGGTGCTGGCGCTGATCGCCGTGCATCCCTTTCCTTCCGACCTCCGCCCGGGCGTGCTCGAAGTGGCCATGATCGACGTCGGCCAGGGCGACAGCATCCTGCTCGGGCTGCCCTCGGGCGGAGCGGCGCTGGTCGACACCGGCGGCATCCAGACCTTCGGCAAGCCGCGACAGCGCGACTCCGGCTTCGACACCGGCGAGGACGTTGTTTCGCCCTACCTCTGGCGCCGCGGCCTGCGCCGCCTCGACGTGCTGATGATCAGCCACGCCCACGCCGATCACTCCGGCGGCGCGCCGGCCATTCTCGAGAACTTCCACCCGCGCGAAGTCTGGGGCGCCTTCGATCTCGACGACCCCGGCTGGCGGCGATTGGCGGCCCTGGCGCGCGCGGCGGGGTGCCGCGTGCGCAGCCTGCACCGTGGCGATGTCGTTGAATTGGGGGGACTTCGCTGGGAGGTCCTCGCGCCCCTGCCCGACATGCGCAAGCGCGACGTCAATGAAGCCTCGCTCGTCGTGCGCGCTTCTTACGGACGCCACTCCTTACTGCTGACCGGCGACATGGACCGGCGCACCGAAGCGCTGCTGTTAGAAGCGGGTTACGACCAACGCGTGGACATCCTCAAAGTGGCCCACCACGGCAGCAAGAACGCCTCGCTGCCCCGTTTTCTGGACGTGCTAAAGCCCGCCCTGGCAATGGTTTCCGCCGGGTTCGAGAACAACTACGGCCACCCCAATCCAGTGACTCTCGACTCGCTCGAACAGCGCCACGCCCTTCTTCTGCGGACCGACCTGCAGGGTCTCGTCGTGGCCCGCAGCAACGCGCGTTATCTCGAAGTCGAGGGCCACCCCGAGGGCTTCGGCCTGCCCCCTGCCTGGGAAGATTTCTGACCGTGAATGCCCCCTCGGACGACCGAAAAAACACCACCCAAATACCGCCAAAACACCGTGCACGGCGAAACACGGTGAATTGTCGATAAGTCCTTTAGATCACAGTAGATACACGGTGACGCACGGTGCGCACGCAAAAATGCGCCTGTTAATGTTTGTAAGTCCTTTGATTGCCACAGATCCACCGTGACGCGCGGTACAGCATGTTAATGTGGCGCCTTAATGTTCGTAACTCCAATCATTACAACACATCCACCGTGACGCACGGTGCCGCATGTTAATGTGCGTCAAAATGCGCATTAAATCTCAATAACTCCTTTGTTTGCCACAGATCCACCGTGACGCACCGTGACGATCACGCAAGTCCTTTAAATCACCGTACTTACGCGCCTCGTGCGCGCGCATTTGCCGCGCAAAACCGCTAAGTCCTTTAGAAAACCGTAGTCACACGGAAACGCAAAAAGACGGTGTTTTCACGGTGAAATCGTGCAGCGAACGCCTCCGTGGTGGGGCGGACGGCCACGTCTGCGCCGGACCGCCAGGTCCGGCTCCGGCGCCTGAGCGCCCTCTTGTGGGGCCCGCGTTCCAGCCGGCTCTCTTAAACGCTCACCACCCCACCCTCGGGCGGCCTCTGCACCCCACCCAGGCTCGCACTCGACCACGGCCTCCCCGTCGCCTTCTGGAAACCGAGCCGCGCCCGAAGGAAGCGGTCTTCTCATCCCCCCACCCTTTTTGCACGCCAGCCGGGCTCGGAGAATTCTCAATTCTGCGGCCGGAGCATCGTCGAGTCTCAATGTCGCTGTAGATACTCCACAACGTCGGCCGTCGGAAGGACGCCCACGCCGGCCCAGCCGGCTGTCGGGTTGAATAGGACGATCCGGTAACTTCCGTGCGTTCGGCGCTTGGAAGGAAGTTCGACGCAGATCTCAGCGCTCCCTTGGCCCGTTTCCCGCAGCAGTTGCGGCGCCGGGCGGGTGTGCAATTGCAGGTCATCGCCGAGCACAAACGCTCGTTCCTGCCGCTTGGAGAGTTGTTTCTCCGGCGTTCCCGGGCCGACGCTGAGCACCTCCACATAGGCCTGTAATCCGCGCACGACTGCGTCCGGCACCAGCGCCGTCATCGCGTACTTCTTCGCCCCGCCCGCTGTTCCCGTGTCGCAGCCCGCCTCGCTGTTGAGCCACACGCTGTCGAACAACGGGACCCGCGGGGCCACACTGTGCCAGATTAGAACGTCCCTTGTTGGCCAAGCGCTGGCCCGAATTGTCGGCGGCGGGACCTGCGGCTTCTTCGCCAGCCTCACGAACGCCCGTCGGAAGTCCAGCACGCCCGGATCCGGCTGATACCAGAGGTGCAAGCACCTTGCGGCCCAGCTATCTGGCCAGCCAACCTTCGGGCCGGCGACTCGGACAATCCACCCGCGGCCGGAAGTGACCAATGGGCCCTCCAGGCAATCGGCCAAATCAGCTTGGCAGAGGTTCGCCTGCCCGCCCAGGCGTTGCGCGATCTCCGAAGCCTCCTTCAGCGCGCTTTTCGGACCCTGTGCCTGTTCGCTTTCCCCGCCCAGCCAGACAACCGGCCAGAAGCTGATGCCGGCCCGCGTGAACGCATCCAGCCACAAGAACGCGGCATCCGGGGTTGGGCCAGGTTCCTCAGGCGATACCGGATCCCACCCCGCGAGCACATTCGTATCGTCCGGCGACGTCGGAAGGGTGTAATACTTCGGGTGAACCCACCCGAACCGCTGCCCAATCCACAGGACCCGCACCGGCCCACGCTGGGTTTGGAAGAATTCCGCGATTCCTCGAAACGATCGGATTGTGGCTAGCTCTGAGTACGCCGGATCCCCGTACGCATACAAAAGGAAGCGCGGGTCGGCGCGCTCACGCTCACGCCAGCCCCGCGTCCATCCGGAATTGAGCTGAGGAAGAGGCGACTTCAGGGGCACGCACTCGTCCTCATTCGTAGGTTTTGGCTCTGGCAGGAAGTACTCATACATCTCGCGCGGCCCATATCCGAACGGCTTATGGAACCTTGTCCATTCCCAGGAGACGACGAACAACGTGACATTATTCATGCGCCGCAGTGCGGGCGCCACGGCCCTGGCCTGCTGGATGAAGCACGGCTGGTAATCGGGTGGGACGGAGGCCAGGTCGAAGACGACCACGGTTTTCAGATCGGGTGAACCGGCGGCCGGAATTACGGACCGGACCTCGTATTCCACCTTTCCAACCGTCGCGCGAAAATCGGAGGCTGAGGGGGGTTGGCCGGCGCCTTTCGCCTTGTTTGGAAAAACTAAGAGGTTGGTCTCCAGGACGGGCGGCGGCTGCGGCGGCGCGGCGCCCAGCGCAGCGCCCAGTGACGCCAGAACAAACAAGGCAATACCCAGCGTGCGATGAGCCGGTATGCTTGGCGAATCAGTTGGCATCACAACGACCGTTCTTCCATCACTCGGGCGAAGCGGTTCTGCCGAGCGAACTGAGTTCGAGGTTGTCTTCCGGCTCGACACTGTTCTACCGCGCCTCCGTCCCGATTAGATCAGGATGGCGCGTGAATTACATGAGTCTTTAGGGCCATCGGCGGCGCTTCGCGCTTACCCGACGGATCCGCAGCGGGGACGTGCTTCCGCCCGTCAGGTTCGCCGCGCGCGCAACACCGTTCACCCGATCCGAAAACGCCCCACCACGAGCGCGCATGGAACGTCGCCACCGGCCCACCGCGGGCCGCGAACGCGCGCGTTTTCAAGCGGCGGATCCAACGCGCGCCGCGGGGGCAGATGGCTCACGTGAGCCAGTTTTTGGCTTCTAAGTCATTGATTCTTCGTAAAAAATGGCTCAACTTGAGCCATCATGCTTTTGGGAGCGAGTGCC
>JBEKHU010000224.1:0-5885 GCA_050012115.1 Bryobacteraceae bacterium
GAAGGCGATGAAGCGCCCTTCGGCCGACCACACCGGCGCGCTCGCGCCCTTGGGCATGGCGGTGAGCGGGCGCGCCTCGCCGCCGTCCATCGGCAACACGTAGATCTGCCCGAGGGGCGGCTTCTCCGGCGTCTCGGTGGAGCGCAGGAACGCGATGCGCTTGCCGTCCGGCGACCAGCGCGGGCTGGTGTCGTGAGGACCCGCGGTCAATTGCCGCGCCGCCCGGCCGCTCGCCGGACCCGCGGCCGGAATGAGCCACAGCGCGCTCGAGTAGCCGTCGTGTTTGGCATTGACCGAGACACGTGTGTAGACGATCGCGCCGCCGTCGGGCGAGATCTGCGGATCGGCGATCCATTGGAACGCGTACAGGTCCGTCTCGGTGATCAGACGCTTGCCGTCGGCAGCCGGCGCCGTTGGCACAACCAGGACCGCGGCCAGGGCCGCGGCCGCGAGCAAGGCACGGCGAGTCATATCCGGTCATTGTGCCAGAAATCGGCCCCGCCGCCGAGGCGCCTTGCAGGTGTTACGCTCGATAGATCACCAAAATGCCACGCACCGCCGCCGTTCCATTGATTCTCGTTGCCACACTGCTGTCCGCGCAAACGCCCGCTCCGCCGCTGGCCGGCTTCAATACAGCCGGCGCCGCGCGGGAGTATGAGCTGGAGAAGAAGTTCGACGCCTCGCTCAATCGTGAGAACCTCGACCGATGGCTCAAGGACTTTTCCTCGAAGCCGCACCACATCGGCTCACCCGCCGGCAAGGTGGTCGCCGGGAAGATCGCCGCGCTGCTCAAGAGCTGGGGTTACGACACCGAGATCGAAACCTTCTATCCGCTGTTTCCGACGCCGCGCACGCGCCTGCTTGAGATGATCGCGCCCGAGCATTACACCGCCCGGCTCAGCGAGCCGGCCATCGAAGGCGACGAGAGCACCGCCAACCCAGCCGGCGGCCTGCCCACGTACAACGCCTACTCGATCGACGGCGACGTGACGGGCGAGTTGATCTACGTCAACCACGGCGTCCCGGCCGACTACGAGCGCCTGGCCGAGATGGGCGTCGACGTGAAGGGTAAGATCGTCATCGCGCGCTACGGCGGCTCGTGGCGCGGCATCAAGCCCAAGGTTGCCGCGGAGCACGGCGCCATCGGCTGCCTGATCTACTCCGATCCCAGGGACGACGGCTATTTCCAGGGCGACATCTACCCTAAGGGCGGCTACCGGCCGCCGCAGAGCGCCCAGCGCGGCAGCGTTTCGGACATGCCCACCTATCCCGGCGATCCGCTGACGCCCGGCGTTGGCGCGACGAAGGACGCCAAGCGCCCGCCCTACGACGCCGCCAGCCTGGCCGCCAACAAGGACTTGACGCTCACCCGCATTCCCGTTCTGCCGATCTCCTACGGCGACGCCGAGCCGCTGCTGCGCGCGCTGGGCGGTCCCGTCGCGCCCTATGAGTGGCGGGGCGCGCTGCCCATCACCTACCACGTCGGCCCGGGCACGACTACGGTCCACCTCAAGCTCGAATTCGATTGGAAGCTGACGCCGGCCTACGACGTCATCGCGCGCATGCGCGGCTCCGAGCGTCCCGACGAGTGGATCCTGCGCGGCAACCATCACGACGGCTGGGTCTTCGGCGCATCGGACCCGCTCTCCGGTACGGTCACAATGCTCGAAGAGGCCCGCGCCATCGCCGAACTGGCCCGGCAGGGCTGGCGGCCGAAGCGCACGCTCATCTTCTGCGTCTGGGACGGCGAGGAGCCGATGTTGCTCGGATCCACCGAGTGGGCCGAGCAGCACGAGGCCGAGCTGCGGCAGCATGCTGCCGTGTATATCAACACCGATGCCACCGGGCGCGGCTTCGTCGATATAGGCGGCTCGCACACGCTCGAGTTGTTCGCCATCCAGAGCGCCCGCGACGTCACCGACCCCGCCCACAAGGTCTCCGTGCTGGCCCGCCGCGAGGCCGCCGAGACCGTCGCAGCCGGCAAGAAAACCGAGTTCGCTCTCGACGCGCTAGGCTCCGGCTCCGACTTCACGCCGTTCCTGCAGCATGTCGGGATCGCCACGCTCAACTTCAGCTTCGGCGGGGAAACCCAGTACGGCGTTTACCACTCCAACTACGACACCTACGCGCACTACGTGCGGTTCGAAGATCCGGATTTCCAGTATTCGCTGGCGACCGTCCAACTCGGCGGGCGCATGATGCTGCGGCTGGCCAATGCCGAGGTGCTGCCGTTCCGTTTCGAGAACCTCGCCAGGACCGTCGCGGGTTACGCCAAGGAGGTCGCCAAGCTGGCCGACGACATGCGCCAGCAGACCGAGTTCAAAAACCAGCAGATTCGCGAGGGCGGGCTCAAGATTGCCGCCGATGCTCGCCACACCTACGTCGTGCCCGCGCCGCAGGCGCCGGTGCCGTTCCTCAACTTCTCTCCGCTCGACAATGCCGTCGCGCGCCTGAAATCGAGCGTCGATGCCTGGTCGAAGGCCGATCCGACGAAGCTCGATGCAACGCACGCCGCCGCCCTGGACGCGATTCTGATGCACGCCGAACAGGCCCTGCTGAACGACGCCGGCCTGCCCAGGCGCCCGTGGTACCGGCACATGCTGTACGCGCCCGGCTACTACACCGGCTACGACGTGAAGACCCTGCCCGGCATCCGCGAGGCCATCGAGCAGCGCGACTGGCCCGAAGCCGATACGCAGATCGGGCGCGTTGCCGCCGGGCTCAACGCGCTGTCATCGGAAATCGATCGCGCTACTGCCGCGGCGCAGTAGCCGGCCAGGAGCCGCGCGACTGCGCGAAAATACAATTCTGAAGGAGCAAAGCCAATTATCGACTTTGCTTTTTAGAATGAATGACTTAGATGGCTATCTTTCGGCCACTTATTCGCTAAATATTCGTTTTGTCAATGAGCGCTGATAGGAGGCCGCCTGGGCGGCGCTCTCACCCCCCAGCTTAGACCTGGTGTCAAGGGCTCTGGCTTCGGGACTAGGGTTTGCGCTGTCCCCGGATTTCTGTCGCCGGATTTCAGGCTCCCCCGGCGGTTCGCCCCGCGAGCACGTCCAACAGGGCACCTCCGTCTGCCCTATTGACTTTTACTATCATGGATGACCCGTTCGCTATTCGCTGGATCATGTCCAGGCTTTGAGATGAAACGCAAGCTTCATCTCTCTCCGCTGTCCCCTTTGTAGTAGGTCGCCGTGCGAACTCCGCCGGATATCTCTCCGATGTCGCTCTTTAGCCGCACCTCGATCTTGTGCAACTCTCCTCCGGTGTTCGAAAACGCGCCGGGGTAGAATCCGGCCAAGTACTCGCTTCTCGACTGAGTCCTGAAATACTTAAGCACTTCCTGAAGTATTCCCTCCGTCACGGCATATACGGGGAACTCCTTGCCTCCCGTAGCACCTCCAATGCCGACGAAATATGAGAGGTTCAGAGATCGTCGTGGTTGAACCACGACTGGGAACAATGCTATCTCATAATCCTTCGCCAGTTCATTCACCTCCTCATAGCCGTGTTGAGGTCCCTTGTGAGGCATCTGGCAATCGACAGTGAAGCCGGAAAACACGACCAACATGCGCGGCCGGCTGCCCGGAATCTTGACCGCGTCTTGAATTGTCTGAACGATCGCGTCCGGAGCGATACCCGCGACAAACGGTATCCGCGAAAGATTCGCCATTGCTGCGGTCAACTGAGCCATATCCCGAGTGGGCTGGACCAGACGATACGCGGAATCACTGAAGCCATAGATCGAGAACCGTACGTTCTCCAACTCATCGAAGACGTGCAAGTTGACGACCCGGGGATTCATGTAATATCTAAAATCCTTGCCGTAATCAAACAGCAAGATCACATCGGTAAGGAGGCGGGCTCCCTCCGCTCCCGTTCGCTCCAGGACCGCCACTCTTTGCGGAACGCCGTTATCGAGGATCTCGATGTCCTCCGCGCCGAGTTCCGGCGCGTTGCGCGTCTTCAAGCGTTTGGGTTGCGCAGAGGGGCGGAAGGCGAAGGTCAGTGTCACCAGTTTCGTTTCAGCGCGGAAGATTGGCTGCGCCGTCAATCCTCCCGAATCATTGAGGCGGACCAGGGGTGGCTGCTCTTGAGCGCCCAGGATAGGTGGAGCTACACAGAATCGCGCCAGTAGTATCCCCAATCCCAGACTGGTCGACAATTGGCGCCAGCGAAGGGGATATGAGCCGATTGTCATCGCGGTATGCGGTACTGTCACGGTGATTTCCGCAGAATCTCCAGGAACGCAGATTCATCAGAAGATCGCATCGCGCCCTGCCAACTGGACACCACTCTCCCCTGGCGGTTAACCAACAACACGCTTGGCGTCGCCCGAATGCCGAGGCTCGCCGCCTCGGCTGGGATGATCCCATCGACTTCAATTAAGTTGGTGCTCAGGAATCTTGATAGTTCATCCCCCGTGTCAGTGGATACCGCAAACAGTTGAAATGCCGCCTTTGTCGCTTTGTGCAGTGTGCTGACCTTCTGATAGAGCGGCACGCTTTCCTTGCACCAGTGGCAGTGAGCTGAGAGAACAAGCACCACCGTGTGAGGCGCTCGCTCCCAGATCACATCGCCCAGAGTTATGGTTTCCCCTCGCAACGGTGAAACGGCCGAATCTCGTGAAGCCCTGGGTGTCAGAAGCTGGTTCCTAATCAGAACCCAGGCACTTAAGCAGGAAACAGCAATCAACGCGACATATGTCGCTATTTCGAGCAACCTCACGCGCACATTTCTCCGGTAGCGCAGCAGTTGTTGCAGCAGCTATAAATGTACAGCGCATCATTTCTACAATTCTGGTTATATTGACCACATACAACCTTACAATCCTGATACTCGACAGCGCAAGCGTTGAGGCACGATTGATCGCCGGGATCACAATTCGCCTTACACACGCTCAATGCCTCGGAGCAGTCCGACTTGCAATAGGTATATTGCGTGTTACAGTCGGCCAGTGCAGTCGAATACGTAGAACTACAGCATGCCGGGCAGCCGCCACCCTTAATACACCCATAGCAGTCCACTATTACGCTAGGCTTCTTCTGCGTCTTTGCCGACGTCGCGAGGGCCGAGATTGTCAGTATTAGGGTGACCAAGGTAAGCGCAGCTAGACGAATCAGTTTGTAATTGCCCCTACGAACGGGGGGGGGATTGAAGACCGGTGATTCGGAATGCATGCCTAGATTATGCGAGTAGCGTGCAGATGCGTCAAGGCTCCTTAATGTTGCTAAAACAATATGGATGGCCCGAGACAAGATAGAACGCGGTGGGCTGACCTGGCCGGTACAAACGGGTACAAACGGCCTGACGCGAGCAGTTGGTCACTGGGGCCAAGGTGGCAGAGGCTATGCCTCTTTGGAGATTCTCGGTTATTTCCGACCACTATTGAACCAGGATGCCGATTTAGTTCAGTTCAGGGCTCATCGCGGCCTCCGAGCGAGTCGTATTGGAGGTCATATTGTTTGTTTGTATAACGTTTAGGTGGCGGGGGTGAGCCTGCCGCGGCGAACGTTAGGAGGGGAAGCGATGAGGCGATGGGACCGGTCGCCGCTAACGACTTGAAGTCCAGGATCTACTGGCTTGCGTCCTCTCACGACTTAATCCTCACGGCCGTTGACTCCGACCGACGCGCGACGCAAACTGTGGACGTTGGTTGGCACGGCGCGGCTTGGCCAGGATGGCGTGACGAGGCGGGGCGAGGCCCGGCCGGGTAAGGCTAGGCAAGGCATGGCAGGCGTGGCGGGGCCCGGTATGGTCTGACAAGGTGAGGCCGGACTTGGCGGGGCCAGGCAGGCACGGGGCGGCGAGACGAGAATCGCCGCCTTTTTCATGGCCTGGGGTGGCTAAGCCCTTTGCCATCTGTCGCTTGCAGACAAAAA
>JBEKHU010000225.1:0-5880 GCA_050012115.1 Bryobacteraceae bacterium
CTCCTTCCTCTCCCAATCCGCTTCAAAAGTCTGAATCAAGCGGTTCACCGCATCCGGTTCGTGAACGATTACGCCGACTTCGCGCCGCGAATCCAGTTCGGCCCTACGCAGGCTCTGGCTGCCCACAAAGGCCTGCCGGCGGTCGCGGATGATCGTGCGCGTGTGCAAGCGCAGGCCGGCGAGATTCCGAACTTCCAGACCAAGGGTTGGTTTGCTGACACGACCGATGACTTTGATCTCCACCCCCGCCCTCGTCCGCCCGCTAAGGGCGCGCAGCATCTCCGTATCCGCAATCAGCGGGTCGTAGATGAGCAACTGCCTCCTGGCCTTGCGGATAAACGCGGCGAGCAGTTTGCGGGCGTTGGCGGGACTGACGATAAAGCTATCCAGTGAGGGTGCATAGGGCTGTCGCGCGGAATCAGCCTCAAACAACTTCACCGCTTCGTGGACGAACCTGACTTTCCTGGTGACGAGTCCAAAGCCGCGACTGTGGTCGATATCAAGGTGGGTGAAGTTGAAGGACAGAACGTAGAGCAGCCGGCGGTCGATAATCATCATCTTGTCGTGATAGCGAACCAGATCGTTGGCAGTCCGCGAAACAGTGACGCCCACCTCGAGCAGACGCATCTCGAGCTTGCGCAGGTTTATCTCGCCACCCCGGTTGGTGTACGCAATCAACGCGCTCACCGAGACGCCGCGAGCTACCGCAGCCTTCAGCCCCGCCTCCAACTCGGCGCGGTCGAAACGGAAAATGACAATCTCGATGCTCTTCTTGGCGCTTCTGATTCCCGAAAGCAGCGGTTCGATTCCGTCATCCGGTTGGATCAACAGATTCACGGGCACCTCACCAAGTCGCCTGGTCGAGGGTCAGGGCGAGGTTGGCGGACCGAGCGAGATCCCGCCGGCCTGAACGGTACGGCCAAGGAAGCCAATCACCCACTCCTCCTCCCGGACCTCATTTGCGACCGAAGTCAGAGACTTTGGCAATGCAACTCAAGGTCCAACAAGGGAGGGAGCAGACCGAACAGGACAACGAATGCCTCGGAAGCACTGAAAGCGGCGCTGAGAGTTGAGGAGCCAAGTTGAAAACTCCGGCTGAAATGGGGCTTGGGCGAGCACCGTGCTGCAGATTATGCATTCGAGTGCAGGTCCTGCATCTTGGCAGCGGCGGATTAGCGGCTGGTCATCCTGGATCGAGGGATGCAGTTCTCTGAGTACCGCAAAACCCCGCACAGCAAATTCATGCCCTGCACCAGTCGAGCAAAGACGCGCAAGAACACCTTGTTGACCATTGCTCTAGTTCGCGCCCTCTATTGAACGCTGGGATTAGTCACCTCCTACAAGATGGGTGTTTCACGCCTTGCTGGTCGCCGCAATGGTCGTACTGGCACCCTGAATACCCCAGGGGAGCGGGTTTGCATCACAAGGGCCCAGTACGCCTGCAGGCAGTTCAGCAGGCAGGGAAACACGCCATTTGTGCTTCTGGTGGCCTTGACAAGGCTCCGACACTCCTCCTGACAGATCGCTCCCGGCGATTGGTCTGCCAAGTGCTGGGTATCGTCCAGCAGTGCAAGAAGATGGCTTGGCTGAATCCCCTCATTGTGTTGGCCGCGGCCAAGCTAAGTTCTGGTCTGCGCTCTATCGAGGAGGGCAAATGAGAGTCCCCAAGAGGATCTGCACGAGTATCGCTGTTCTGGTTCTGGCATTGCCTGTCTTCGCCCAGCAAGCCGGGACGACTGCCGTGCTGTGGCGCGACCGGGGCGACGTGGCGGCGCTGAGCCTCCTCGACGGGGCGGGAGGGAAAGATCGCGCGCCGGGAACCCACTTCAAATTCATCGAGGAGTCCATGAGCGGAACTTCGCCCAAGTTCATTGTCGAAGATGAGAACGGCGCCAAGTGGAAGGTGAAACTTGGCCCCGAGGTGAAGGCGGAAACCGCTGCAACGCGCCTGGTGTGGGCAGCGGGTTACTTTGCCGACGAGGACTACTACCAGCCGCAGATCCGCGTGGACGGGATGAAACACCTCTCGCGTGGAAACAAGTACATCTCAGCCGGTGGCTTAGTCCGCGGGGTGCGCTTGGAGCGCGCACACAAGGGGAAAAAATCGCAGAACTGGAGCTGGTATGAAACCCCCATCGCCGGCACGCGGGAGTTCAACGGGCTCCGAGTGATGATGGCGCTCATCAACAACTGGGACCTCAAAGAAATCAATAACGACGTATATGACGATGGCGCCGCCGGCCAGCGTTACGTTGTCTCCGATTTGGGCGCCAGTCTCGGACGCACCGGCAACAACTTCTCTCGCAGCAAGGGCGTGGTGAAGGACTACGAGCAAACCAAGTTCGTCGCGAAGGTCACGCCCGATCATGTGGACTTCGTCATGCACAGCCGGCCTTTCTTCCTCACCATTGTCAATTACCCCAACTACCGCTTCCGTACGCGAATGGAGAGCGTCACCAGGCACATTCCCATCGCAGACGCACGCTGGCTAGGCAATCTGCTGGGCCAGTTCTCCACCGTTCAGATCGGCGACTGCTTCCGCGCCGCCGGCTTCTCACCCGCCGAGGTGGAGGTTTATACCAGGGTTGTGCTGCAGCGCATCGACACGCTGAAGAAGCTATAGCGTCGAGGCCCGTCTGCGCACGCGGGTAAGTTAGCGAGCGTATTGGGCCAGCCGGCTAACCCGAATATTTCACCGGCTCCCTGTACAAAAGCCGCCTTCTCTGGCATAAACATTTCAGCCACGAAGTGTTTCCGCACAGAAGGAGGCGGCCTCTGCTATGACACAGTGTACCCAGGACAGCTTCGAATTTGAAGCCCATTTTTCGCGCCAGGTGGTGGCGAGTTTTGACGGCGGCACGATCACTTCCGACGCCGGCGCGCTGTTGCTGCGGCAGGTCGACCGGCACATCGGCCTGCTGCCGCGCCTGGCGCGCTGCTTCAGCGACTTCCGGAATCCGGTCCTGGTTTCCCACGCCGTGGCCGAAATGGTCTCGCAGCGCGTCTATGCGCTGGCCTTGGGTTACGAAGATCTCAACGACCACGACCAACTGCGCGCCGACCCGTTGATGGGCCTGTTGGCCGGCCAGCGCAAGCCCGGTGCGGCGCTGGCCAGCAAGAGCACGCTGTGCCGCCTGGAACGCACGCCTGAGGCCGGCGCCGCCACGGACCGCTACAAGAAGATCCGTTACGATGCCGCCTCCATCGACCGGCTGCTGGTCGAGCTGTTTGTGGAGTCGCAGACGCAAGCCCCGTCCCGGATCGTGGTCGATCTGGACGCCACCGATACGCCGCTGCACGGCCAGCAGGAGGGACGTTTCTTCCACGGCTACTACGACCACTACTGCTACCTGCCGCTGTACATTTTCGCGGGCGACCAGATTCTCGGCGTGCGGCTGCGCGAGGCCAATCAGGACGCCAGCGCGGGCAGCGTGGAGGAGACCGCGCGCATCGTCACGCAGATCCGCGCCCACTGGCCGAAGACTCAGATCATTCTCCGCGCCGACTCGGGCTTCTGCCGCGAGGAACTGATGAGGTAGTGTGAGGACAACCATGTCGACTACGTCTTCGGACTGGCGCGCAACCAGCGCCTGCGGCGGCGGATCGACAAGGCGATGCGCCAGGCCGCGGGCGAGGCCCAGCGCACGGGGAAGGCGGCGCGGGTGTTCACCGAGTTTCGCTACCGCACGCGCAAGAGCTGGTCGCGCGGCCCGGCGCGTCATCGCCAAGGCCGAGCAGATCGAGGGCAAGCAGCACCCGCGCTACGTCGTCACCTCGCTGCCGGCCCAGCAGTGGCAACCGCGCCCACTCTACGAGGATCTGTACTGCGCGCGCGGCGAGATGGAGAACCGCATCAAAGAGCAGATGAGCCTGTTTGCCGGCCGCATGAGCGCCGCGACCATGCGCGCCAATCAGCTCCGGCTGTATCTGTCGGCGGCGGCCTATGTGCTCATGGAGGCGCTGCGGCGGCTGGCGCTGAGAGGCACGGCGCTGGCCGAGGCCCAGGTCCACACGATCCGGCTGCGACTGCTCAAGATCGGCGCGCGGATTCGTTTCAGCGCGCGGCGCGTGGTGGTGTCGATGAGCAGCGGCTACCCCTGGAAGCAGGTGTTTGGGCAGATGTGGGCGGCGCTGCGCTGCTGAGCCAAGAATTCAGCGCGGCAAACAAACGATTTCCCGATTTCACATTTTTCAGATCGGCCGAACTGCGCCCAAATAGCGTTTTGTGAGGGGCAATCGGACGCGACAAGGCCCCCTCGATCACCGCATCCCGGCCCGCTGCCCGCCCGAACGCCGCCGGAGCGCCCTCCGAACCTCACGCAAACGCCGGCGGCGACGAAATGAGAGCGCCTGTGAAACATCCGGGCTAACCATTTGGCGGGTCCGCCGCAATGGGTTCTTCCTTGCGGAACTGGATTTCGTACAGCTCAGAATAGAGGCCCCCCGCCGCCAACAGTTCGTCGTGGGTACCGCGCTCAACGAGAGCATTGTCTTTCAGCACGAAGATAATGTCGGCGCGCCGAACTGTCGCCAAGTGGTGCGCGATAATAATGGAAGTTCTACCTTCCATCAAGTGGCCCAGGGCTTCGAACACAGTTTGCTCGGACGCTGCGTCCAGTCCTGATGTCGGCTCGTCCAGAACGAGAATGGGAGTGTTGCGGATAACGGCCCGCGCGATGGCGATGCGCTGGCGTTGGCCCCCGGAGAGCGTCACGCCGCGCTCGCCGATCATCGTGTCGTAGCCCTCAGGCATTTGCTCGATGAACTCGTGGGCGTTGGCCAGTCTTGCGGCTTGGATAATCTCAGCGCGGTTGGCCTCCGGACGACCATAGGCGATGTTCTCCCAGATCGGCGCGTGGAACAGGAGTGTCTCCTGCAGAACAAAACTGATCTGTTGGCGAAGGGATTTCATCGTGTAGCTGCGGATGTTAGTCCCGTCGATTTTGACTTCCCCGGAGGCGGGATCGTAGAAGCGCGCTACCAGGCTGATGATGGTCGACTTGCCGCCCCCAGTTGGACCGACGAATGCTGCCACCTGTCCTGGCTCGATCTGGAAACTCACCTCTCTCAGAATCAACTGGTCCTGGTCGTATCCAAACGAGACCTTGTCAAATTCGATCTTGCCCTTAAAGCCCGCGGCGCGGCGTGCATGCGGCAGGTCCCGCACTCCGCTTTCTGTCTCCAGAACTTCTCGGATCCGCTCGAATCCCACCGCCGCGTTTGAGACTGTATCTGTCATTTTGGCCAGCTCACGCATGGGCTTATACATTTTGCCCAAGTACAGCAGGAAGACCACCAACGCGCCTGGCGTGAGCTGGCCCGCGAGCACCAGGCGCGCGCCGTAACCAAGCATCAAGCAGGTCCCTGTCGCCACGATAATCTCGACCACAGGCGAGAGCTTCGTCTTGATGCTTCGTGCCACCAGGGCCGTCTCAACATTTTCCAGGCTCTGGCGCTCAAAACGGCTCTCCTCATAGTCCTCGCGGGCAAAGGCCTTGACAACGCGGATCGAGGAAAGGACTTCTTCGACCAGCGAAACCAGCTCGCTCTGCTTCTTTCTTACATCACGCGAGGCTTTCTTGATGCGCCTGGTGAAAAAGTAAACTGCAAGGAAGAGCAAGGGCGCGATGGCGAGCGAGATAAGCGTGAAACGCCAGTTCAGGTAAAGCATGACCCCAACGATCCCCAGCAGGGTGAGGGCGTTGGTCAGGATGCCCAACAGCGCCGTAGTAATAAACGATTGAATGGCCTCAATATCGCTCGTCACCCGGCCGATGAGATCGCCGGTCCTTTTCTTGTCGTGCTCGGCCAGAGACAGGCGGTGGATGTGATGGTAGAGCGTGCGCCGCAGGTCGTGCATGACCCATTGGCCGACGCTAG
>JBEKHU010000226.1:0-5864 GCA_050012115.1 Bryobacteraceae bacterium
TGTCCACAATCCCCACCGGGTTCAGCATGGGGCTGCCGTCCTTGTCCAGCACCACGTCGTCGCCCACCGTCTTGCGGATGATTTCGAGGCCCAGGCGCTGTGCTTCCAGCGCCGTCGTATCAGGCTTGTAGTGATGGCCCTCGATCGCCGACGTATCCATGAAGTCGAGCTTGATATAACGCACACCCCAATCGTGGACCAGGGTTCTATATGTCTGGCGCAGGTATTCCTGGGCGTCCGGATGAGTCACGTCCAGCGCGTAGAGGAAGTCGCCTTGGCTCTCGCCCCAGGTCCTGCCGATCATAATCGGCTTGCCGTTCGCGTTATGCACCAGCCAGTCTTTGTGGTGCTCGAAGATCCAGGCGCGGTGGCTCACTTCGAAGGGCCCCGTCCAGATCCCGAAGGTGAGGCCGAGATGGCGAACCTCGTCGCCCAGGGGGCGCATGCCGCGGGGAAAATTCGTCGCGCTCGCGGTTGTGTATTCTCCGCGCGCGTACTGATAGCCTTCGTCGATGTGTACGTACTGGTAGCCGAACTGCTTTAAGTGAGCCGCCTCCCACTGGGCGTTCGCAATAGACACGCCCTCATTCACGGCCATATAGAACGGGGTCCAGCTCCACCAGCCGATCAGGTTGTCATGCGAGACACGCGCGTAGTGCAGGCGCCGGATGGCTTCGCCATACGCCACCAGTTGGCCCAGGTAGTCCGGCCCGGCTTGCATCATCAGCCGTTCGGATGCCATCGTCTGACCGGGCTTGAGCGGGAGGCTCAGCTCGACCTGGTCTTCTGGCGGCGACTTGCTGAGATTGTTGTCTTTCATAATTTCCGTGGTCCCGGTCGAATCCACCGTGTAGGAAGCGATCTTGGCAGCCTCGCCGGAACCCTGGTATCCCAGGCGCAGGATGGTCAACAGCCGCTCCGACGTGAGCGTGCCCAGGAAAAGGCTCTGCTTGCTCTCGCGATTGTAAATCAGCTGGCTTCCCACACCGCGGTGCATTTGGCGCGGCCCCTGCCCCAGGTCGTAGATCGCCAAAGTCGGCCAATCTTCGCTGAAGCTGTCGGAGAGAACCCGGTCCGCCGGCTCGCGGCTGCCCAGATCGACCACCGGCTCGCCTGTGGCCTCGACGCTGCGGATGGTTTGCACCGTCATCGGGGTGGCCGTCTGATTGCGTAGTTCCACCTGCACGGCGCCGTAGGGGAGCCGGTCATACACCTGCAGCACGTAAACGAGGTCCGGCTTGCCTAGCAGCCCGGTGCAAGTGACCGTGATCTGGCGGCCGGAGCCGAGCGCGTCGTTAAATGCAGACTCGACGGCGCGGTGCTGCGGATAGTCATTTGAGCGCACCCATTGGTGATCGATCTGCGCCCCCACGCGTGCGCTCAGCACTGCGCGGTTTCCCGCAGCGCGCATGCGAAGCTGGTACGAGCCGTCCGGCGCATTCACTGCCACGGTCAACTGGTCGTTGGCAAGCTGCTGCGCACCACAATGCGCGGTCAGCAGCAGGCCTGCCACAGCCGCGAATCCAACTCTGGCCATCGTTCTGACGATCTTCATAGAACTCCCTTCGGGCGGTCGCGGCGGCACCGCAGCCCCGCCACCAAGCCAGGGTTTCCGTTTTGGCTCCTGGCAGGAGCGATTGTACACCCAACGCCTATTCTGGGAGCCGTTCTTCTCGGTTTTCTCATCCCGAGCGACTTCAGCGGCCCAGGAAGGGCAGGTTCTTGGCTTCTTGTGGCGGGCCGAAAGCGGAGCCTGGGCGGGCCGAAGACGGCTCCCGAATCGAAAACTGCTGCCCGCAGGATCAAAGGAGGGCGGCTGGTGCTGAACATTATGGTTTCGGTCTCCCAATGGGAACGGGAAGCGATCGGGGAACGGACCAGGGAAGCCATGCACCACAAGCGGGCGCAAGGTGAGCGGGTGGGGACGGTCCCCTTCGGCTGCCGCACGGCGGCGGATGGCGCGCACCTGGAAGCTGACCCGAGGGAGCAGGGCGTCCTCTCCCGCATCCTGGAGCTAAGGGCGACAGGCCACACCACCCGGCAGATCGCGGACAAACTGAACCAGCGGGGATTCACGACCCGGCGCGGGACAGCGTGGCGGTTTCAGTATGTGGCGGGGGGCTCAGGACGGCATCAGCCGGCGCGGTGGGGCCTAGCCCGGATGTTTCACCAGCAATCGGCTACGGCGCGCGATAGGGCCGCATCTACTGCGTTGCGCTTGGTCGCCGTCCTCGACGTACTGTCAAGTACGCCTCCGGTCGGCTACGGTCGCGCGCCTCGTGGCATTGTTTGATGTTGGGGCCCTCTCATCGCGCCTCGCTGCGATCGCAAGTGAAACATCCGGGCTAGACTTCCGAGGTGTTGAAGCCCTCGAGTGGAAAAGCGCCACGACCGCGGCGCGCCGCCGCCTGATCTCCAGGAACGGCCACAGACGCCTCCAGGATGGCCGCAGTCGCGTCAGCTTCATCGCCTTACTGGGCGCCGCCCTCTTTCACACTTCCACCAGAGCCTGGTGGCCCGAGAAGCTCCCGCAACTCACGCGCCAGCTCTCGACTACCCGACAGACGCTCCGCTGCTACCGCCAGGCGACCTCGTAGGTCGGATAATTCAGGCCCTTCCTGCGGAAGCTCTATCTTTCTCCAGGCGGTCGAAGACAGATCGGGGTCCGTGTCTTGCAGAAGAGCTTCCACAAAGCACTGCGAGGCAGTTCGCCGGTCGCCGCTCTTCAGAAAAGCAAATGCGACGGAATGCCAGGCTCCATGGCGTCGCTTGCCATCGTACGGGGCAACCATTTCCGCGAATCCTTTGAAGTCCGGCGCCTTCGTCGCGACCTGCGACGAAATGAAAGCCTCCGCGATTCTGTCCCAAGTCTGAGCATCCTCAACCCAAGCCGGTATCGATGCGGGCCTCGGCGGCTGCGGCATCTCAAGTCCGACAGCTCGATGCGCGTCGAACACCAGGGAGTCGAACCCGTACCTCTGGGACACCTCAGCGAGCACGGCAGCCGCACGGGGATCCCGAAGATGGGCCAGGCCGCGAACTGCGCCTTTACGAACGAGACTGTATTCAGAGCTCCTTGATTCCTGTAGCGCGAACCGCGCCAGCGCATCGAAGGCGGTGGGCCCTCCAATCTTCCCTATTGCCTCGCACAGCAGCCCAGCATTCTCGAACGTGGAGGAGCTTTCCGCACTTCGAAGCACGGACCAGATGGCGGCTCTGATTTCAGGGATAACTTCCGGCCCCAGGCTCACCAACTGTTCGATACGTTCTTCCTGGGATCTGTCGCCGAATATGATCGCAACGTGTTCGAGGATCTCGTGCACCAAGCCGCTGACATATGAAAACGAGCCAGGACGCGGAAGTTCACGGCTGGCTGCCGGCTGTGGAGCGGCGTCGCTGGCTCGCGCGCTTGGTGCCGCTCCTGTGGCTTCAGCTGGTCCCGCCACCGTCTGGCCACCTGCACGCAGTTTGACTATCGGTGAAGCAACGTACTTCAGACACAGGAATGCGATCCACCCCGTGATTGGGTTCAGGCCAAACCACATCCAGTGCGGCGAGCGCCCCTTCGCCTTGGCCGCGCGCACTCCCAGGATGACGGGAAGTACGTATATCAGCAGGATCAGAAGTATGTAGATGCCGCGCAGTGGCCCCGGGAGAGTCGCGAATGGGTTCCGATCATTCATGATGCGGGCGCCTCCTGTCCCTGTGTCGTCGAGAAAACATCCATGCGGTTATCCGCCTGACTCATGAATCAGCCTACCTGTTCCGCAAATCACACGCACAACGGGAAATGCGACGGAGACTGAGGGGGTACTATGTGGAGAATCGGTCTGAGATTGGGGAGGGCCCCCGGAATTGGCGGAGAGCCGAGCCCAGATCGAATTGGCGTCCCCAGCGGGATTCGAACCCGCGTTATCGCCGTGAAAGGGCGGTGTCCTAGGCCAGGCTAGACGATGGGGACGTTGTGGCGGTGAGGAACCGCCACCTTTTTTTAGAGTAGCGGCAGGCGGCCGCGGCGGTCAAACCAGCGGCTCTAAAGCGTCTTAAGGTAAGCCAGCAGGTTGTCCTTCTCCTCGGCGCTCAGCACGCTGGCGAAGGCCGGCATGGACCCCTTCCCCTTGCTGATGAAGTTCAGGACGTTTTCGTCGGTCGGCTTCAGGCCGTTCCCCAGTTTGGGCCGCTTGAACAGCCCCTTCAGGCTCGGGCCCATCTTCTTTTGATCGGTGGTCGCGTAGTGGCACACGCTGCACTGCTCGAACACCTCCTTGCCCTTCGCCGCGTCGCCCTTCTTGTCCATGGCTACAATCGACCCGTTAATCAGAAAAGCGGCCCCAAGGGCCAGTGCGCAACACTTCTTCATCTCCCCAAATCCCTCCTTACCAATCCACTGAGCTCATTTCATTCTACAATCACGGGTTGCGGTACCTGGTCGTCCTTTTCGCGAAAGCGCCCATCTCCGGTCGCGTCAAGACCCGGCTGGCGTTGGAGTATGGAGACGCCGTCGCGCTGCGCCTGCACCAGGCGTTCGTCCTCGATGTGGCGGCGTGCGCCTCCTCCCGGTTCCCCATCGAATTGCACACCGACGTTGAAACCGCTGCCTGGCCCGAACTCACCTGCCCGCGCCGGCTGCAGCGCCCGGGCGATCTCGGCGTGCGGCTCTATGCGGCGCTGGAAGAGGCGCTGGCCCGGGGTTGGGAGCGGGTTGCCATCCTGGGAACGGACGCTCCCGATCTCCCGGATTGGCACGTCGTCCAGTTGTTCGCCGCCGACGCAGACGTCTGTTTCGGTCCGGCCGAAGACGGCGGCTTCTGGGGCATCGCCTGCCGCCGCCTCGCGGCGGGCATGTTCGCGGGGGTCCCGTGGTCGTCGCCGCACACACTCTCCGCGACCGTAGCCGCCTGTCGCGCCAGCGGCCTGAGCGTCGCGCGCTCTCAATGGTGGTCGGATGTCGATGTGCCGGCGGATCTCCTGCGCCTGGCGGCGAGTGAATCCCTCACGCCCGATGGGGCGACGGCTAAACTATTACGAGAGCTTCACTTGCGGGATCCAGGAACCCGTTGATAATATAAGACTTCAGTGTCTGGTTTGCCCCAGGCGGCGTTGACGCCGATTCGGCCCCTATGATAACCCTGGAGCTTCAGTTTGGATTCCGTGATGCCTGAGGAACAGAAGCCCGAAGGGGCGCAGAGCCCTGGACCCGCGCCGGCTCAACCGCTCCCGCCGCCGGCGCAGGCCGCACCGGCACCTCCACCCGCCGCGCCGGCCAAACCCGCTCCGAAGCCTGCCGCGCCGGCCCCCCCGCCACCGCCTCCGGTCTGGGAAGGCGACCTTCCGAACACTCTGAAGGATGAGTTCGGCGGGCGGGTCTCCGAGTTCATCGCCTATCAGGGCCAGCCTTCCTTTGTCGCTCAGGCGGACGCGGCGCATGACGTGCTCGAATCGCTCCGCGACTTCCACGAATTCGATTACCTCGTTGACATTACGGCCGTGCACTGGCCGCAGCGCGAAGCGACCTTCGACATTGTTTATGTGCTCTACAGCTTCTCCCGCAATCAGCGCATCCGCATGAAGATCCGGGTCAAGGAGGGAGAGCGCCCGCGCAGCAGCGTGGACTTGTACCCCACGGCGAACTGGCTGGAGCGCGAGGTCTTCGACATGTTCGGCGTGGAATTCGACGCGCACCCCGATCTGCGCCGCATCCTGATGCCGGACGACTGGACCGGCTACCCGCTGCGCAAAGAGCGCACCATCCTCGACATGGACAACCGCTGGGTTCAGGAGAACCTGGGGATCGAGAGCGGACAATAGGACATGGCCGAGACCTTCCTGGATTCCACTGAACTCGTCTTGAACATGGGACCGCA
>JBEKHU010000227.1:0-5861 GCA_050012115.1 Bryobacteraceae bacterium
AATGGGGCTGCACCCGGCGCAACATCAACGCCAGTTTGAAAAGGTGGGGTGTTAAGCGCCATGCGGGCGAGCGGGTCAGCCGCGCCGAGGCAGAGGCGAAGCGGGCGCAGTTATCGAGCCCGACACAAGCCGAGAACTCGTCGAAGGCATGGAAGCGGACGGCGTCGTCGCCTGAACAGCCGATGGCCGGCGGAAAGACCAAGGCCGACGCTGAGCGGATCCGGGCCTGGATCAGGGCCGAGAACGACCGGCTGGACCTGGAGGAGCGCAAGAAGCTGCTCCTCAACGCAGATGAGGTAAAGCAGGCTTGGAACGACGTGATTAGAGCGGCGCGGGACATATTGCTGCAACTCGGAGCGAAGCTAGCGCCGCGGCTCGCGGATGGGATGAGCGCGGCCGAGCGCGAGGCGCTGATCAACGCGGAGGTGCGGCGGGCACTCAAGGCGTTGAGCGAAGACAGGGGAGATGAACCGTGCGCGGGAAGTGGTCCATGAGGCGAAGCGGCGGTGGGCGCCTCCGCCTCACCTGACTGCCTCTGAATCCGCTGACCCGTGTTACCACCCGGGGATAACCGCGAATCCGCTCCCCGGTCTAGAGACTGTTCTGGGAGCTCCACAGGCTCAATCAACACAAAATGATCAGGAGGTTCAATGCACACGACGAATCAGGGACCGGCAAACGGCCTGCTGCGCGATCAGGATTATGAACTGGTCCCGATCGGTGACCTTCAGCCGCATCCCAGGAATCCGCGGCAGGGGGACGTCAACGCCATTGTCGAGAGTATCAAAGCCAATCAGTTCTACGGCGTCTGCGTGGTCCAGCGTGCAACGGGGTCCATTCTCGTGGGCAATCATCGCTGGATGGCCGCACGACAATGTGGGTTGGATCGGATCCCGGTGGTGTGGGTCGATTGCGACGATGCCACGGCACTTCGCATTCTTCTTGCCGACAATCGCACGAACGACCTTGCGGCATACGACGAGAACAAGCTCGCCGAAGTGCTCCAGGAGATTCAAGCTGGCGCCGGGACGCTGAGCGGTACGGGCTACGACCTCGAAGCGCTCGGCGATCTCCTGAAGGGTCTGGACGGCTACGGCGAGACGGTCGAGGGCCTGACCGACGACGACGCGGTGCCCGAGGTGCGGCCCGAACCAGTCACGAGGCCTGGGGACCTGTGGTTGCTGGGCGAGGCGCCCAAGTGCCCGCACTGCGGCGCCGCTAACTGAGGCCCCCATGATCTGCAGATGCTGCGGGAAGCAGTTTACATCTAAGGCCATTCAGCACCGGCTGCTGTGCGGCGACTCGACAAACCGGGCCGACGTGGAGCGGTTGATGGCCGGCGAGAAAGCGGCCATGGTCTTTACGGATCCGCCGTACAACGTCGATTACGAGGGCTACACGGAAGAGCGCTTGAAAATCAAAGGCGACCGCATGACTGCCCAGCAGTTCTGTCAATTCCTCGCCGCCACCTTCGAAAACTACCGCCAGACCATCACGCCTGGCGCCTCCATGTACGTCTGCCACTCTTCGTCGTGGCAGCGGGAATTCCAGAACGCACTTGAGGCCGCTGGCTTCGACGTGCGCTGCCAGATCATCTGGGCGAAGAACACCTTCGCGTGGGGCTTCGGCCGCTACAAGTTCCAACACGAGCCGATCTTCTATGCTCACGTCGCCGGCGAGAAGGACGCCTGGTACGGAGACAAGTCGCAATCGACGCTGTGGGAAGAAAAGAAACCGGCGGCCAACCGGCTGCACCCGACGGCGAAGCCGGTGGAACTGGTCGAACGCGCGCTCATCAACAGCAGCAGAGCCGGAGACGTCGTCGCGGATCTGTTTGGCGGGTCGGGTTCGACGCTGATTGCCTGCGAAAAGACGGGCCGCACTGCTCGGCTGATGGAAATCGACCCGCAATACGCCGACGTCATCTGCCGTAGATTCATAGACTTTACGGGCAAGCAGGGGGTGCTTGACGGCGACCGGCGCACGTTCGTGGAGATCGCAGCGGAGCGGACTGGAGCATAGCGCATGCCGGTCGCACCGCAGGATCTTGTATCAGCCCCTCAACTTGCAGCGGAGTGGGGATGCACCACTCGAAATGCTAACGCCAGCCTCCGCCGTTGGGGAGTCAGGCGCTACGGCCGCAGCGTAAGCCGGGCCGAGGTGGAGGCGAAGCGGTCGCTGCTGTCGAGCCCGACGCAAGTGGAGAATTCGGCGAAGGCGCGGAGAGAGCCGACACCACAAACGGAGTCGTCGGCAGCTGGTGGCAAGAGCAAGGCCGACGCGGAGCGGATCCGCGCCTGGATCAAGGCGGAGAGCGACCGACTCGATCTGGAAGAGCGGAAAGGGACGCTCGTTAACGCGTCCGAGGTACAACACGCCACATTTGAGCGCGCACGGATGGAACGCGACGCTCTTCTAAACTGGCCGGCGCAGATCGTGCCGGACCTCGCCGCAAAGCTCGGGGTGGCGGAGCGAACGTTGCATAGCGAATTGGATGATCTGGTCCGTAAGTTCCTGGAGCAGCGCAGCCGGATCTGATGCCGTCCGCTACTGAGTCAGACAAGGCGCCCTGGTCTCGGGACGGGCGCCGCCGCACATAACAGTTCGGAGTGGTCGGGAGAGTTGCGATCCCCACGAGCGATGCAAAGGCGATGCACGTGGCCACAAGAAAAGCCGCCACCCTCGCAGGTGGCGGCTTAGGGGTGCGGCGCGTCTACTTCGCTATCCGATAGGTCCTCTCGCCTGCTTCGGTCCTGGTGGACTCAATCTTTAGCCCACGTTTCTTTGAGACGGTCGAGAGAAAGCCGCGCACGCTGTGCGCCTGCCACTTCGTGGCCTCCATGATCTCGGCCAGGGTCGCACCCTTGGGCCGTCCGATCAGCGCCAGGATCTTCGAACCCTTGCTGTCGGCGCGAGGCCTGGCGGTTCTCTTGGCCTGTGCGGGTTTCGCGGCATTCTTATGGGCCTTGGGCTCCCTTTTCGGCTTGGCTGCAGGGGGCTTGCCCTTGGCGTTCTTCTGGCCCTTGGGCGCGGCCTTGTTCTGGCTGGCACCCTTCTTCGAGGGGGCCTTCTCCGGCACGACTGTGGCGCTCTGTTGCGCAACAGCGGCGGCGTGTTCGACGGTAGCGGCTTCAGTGTTCGTCATGCTTGGTAATCCTCTCTGCGCCCGTTCGGCGCATGACGATTCATCACTCTGGATACTCGGAAATGCAAGGCAAAGAAGGCCGCCTCCGCGAGGAATGTGCAAGAGGCGAAGGGCTGGCGATGGCTTTCCATCGGCAACTCATCGCGACCCGCTCGCTCCGGGCGATGGCTACCGCGCACTGCTGGCACACAACGCCGATGGGCTAGTGGCGTGGAAGGCGTTTCTGGCTGCATAGGCCGAGATGCGCGCCCCTGCGCATCCCCTCACGCAGTGGAAGAACGCCAGGCCGGCCAGTTCTGGTGTCACGGGCTTAAACATCTCAGAGAAGACGCTGAACCAAGGCGCTGCCACGATTGCAGGACGCCACTGTTCTGTTCGCACGTCGACCAATCGGATCTGGCGTGGGGGCCACATCAGGGCGCATCTGCCGGCGAACGTCTGGCACCCGTTCTCACCCAACAACAGCAGACGCTATGAAAGGGTCGAGAAGGCACTGCGGGAGGGCTACAAGCGATGATCTGGTTCGATGACCTGCGTCACCGGGCTTGGGTGCGCGGCCGGCTCACGTATGGCGGCGACTCCTTCCGGGGTGACGCCCGAGCCGAGTACCTGGAGGAGATGCTAGACGGCGCCAATTGCTGAGATCAGGGGGCGCGCGACGACCCGCGCTGGTGGACGAGGCCGGCATGCTGGGCGCAGTATGAGGCCATGCGGCAGCTCATGGCCGGCCAGGCCCGCCGCAACGGCAGACTCTGCAGAGCGCCGCTCTGTCGATAAAACACAGTCCGGCGCGCGACCGGGCTCTTCCAACCCCATCTGGATACTGCCTATTGCGCGGTCGCGTGGACCTGCGTCTTGTCCACTTCGCGGCGAGCTGACGATCGTCTAGCCCTGCTCGCTCGCGCGCGTCGAGATGCAGCCGCGGGTCGTGTGCTTCTGCCAGCCGGTTTCGGCGATGATCTCGGTCAGCGTTGCACCGCCGGCGCGTTCGAGCATGGCGATGCCCCCCGCCTAAGGCGTGCCTTCGCGCTGCTTGGCCACGGGCGCGGCCTTCGTGCCGGTGGCTGCCTTGAACTACGATCTATTCTTTGTGGGCACTTTGGTGGCGACCCTGGGCGGCCGGTTTGGCGGCAGGTGCGGGAGCACTCTTCTTGACCAGGGCCACCGGGCGGCCTTTTTTTGGGGGGGGCGCGGCGCGGACACGGGGGCGTCTGCAACTCGGCTCTAAGGTGTGGTTCCCACTACGCCCTCCGGTGCGTAGTAACCCGGCCTGTAGTAGGCCCTGAGCTTTCGCCGGCGCGCTTCTCCCGTCAGCTTGAGACTGATTCTGTGGTACTTCCCGTCGTTTCGAACCCCCTCTACTCCATAGCCCAGCATGTATTGGTATCGGATATTAATACCCGCAATTGCCTGTGGCAGGTCGCTCTTCGAGGACACCTCAAAGTATCTGCCGCCGGTCGCTTCTGCCAAAACGGTCAACAGATGCTCCCCTGGTGCTGGTTCTGAATCCTCGTGATCGGTGTGTCGCACACCGAGACCTAGAGTGTACAGCGTCAGATTCGATTCTTCGAGCAGCCTCACCAACTCCCGTTCGGAGTAGCGGCTGTGGTTGTCCTCCCCGTCCGAGATCACGAGCAGCGCCTTTCGGGCATTCCGGCTGCGATGCAAATAGTTGACTGCCAGGTAGATCGAGTCCAGAAGCGCGGTTGACCCTTCGGCCTGCTGGTTGTTCACGACTCTGACCACCGCCTCGGCTCGCGTTTCAAACAACAGGCGCGCCGCGGGCCGCCTTCCCACCGTGATGACAAAAAACTCATCATTCGGATTCGAACTGCCAATGAACTCCATGGCGACTTGCTTCGCCAGCGGAAGCACTTCTTTCATGCTCCCGCTGGCGTCGAGCACGATTCCGGCCGACACCGGAGTCTCCTCCAACCACACCTTGACGGTCTTTTGCTCGTGGCCGTCTTGAAAGACGCGGAAATCATCCCGCTTTAGATCGGTGACGAACCTCTCGGAACGGTCGACCACCAAGGCGTTCACCAGAATCATCGCCGAATTCGATCGAAATACCGGCGCCTGCCGCCGATCTGCCGGGGTCTGCGCCGCGACCAGAGCGAAGGCGAGGACGATCAGTGCGAAAGGCGCGACAGGGCAGCGTCGGTCGAAACTGATTCCCACAGCTTCAGCGTAAAATCCGCGCCGTGAAGTGGAAATACGCTACTCCCTGTATTCTCGACTGGTTCGACACAGTAGCCGCCACCCTCGACTCGCTCGAGTTTGGTCCGGTCAAAGCGCGGCAAACACGAACTGGCGCGCTTGCGTCGGCCTTGTCCTGATGCGTCAGGTCGGATCTCCGGAGGCGCTGGCCAGTACCGCTTTGCCTTCGCGCTTGAATGGCAAAGCGCCCCGGAGAGCACCTCGCAGCCTGCCTTTGTTCCAACGCGCTCCGCTCCGCCGCCGTTCTGACCGGAGACGATCGTTGCGCCACGTTTCAATTCGGATGGGGCCTCTTTCATGTAGATCCCACAATGCTGCAGATTAGGACGCTCACGCATTTGAAGCAACTGTGGTCCCATTAACCAGCAACTCCAAATTCCTCAAGCACTGCCAGGTCAGACCACTTTTAGATTCCGTGCGCTGCGCACATCGCTTAACAGCGCCTAGTAATGAAACAGCGAATAGAGGGTCTGTTTTTCGTACGTTTCCTGCGGGC
>JBEKHU010000228.1:0-5854 GCA_050012115.1 Bryobacteraceae bacterium
CAGACCGAAGCGGGGCAGGAATTCTTTCCAGTCGGTCTTCCAGGTGCCTCTGTCGCCGGAATTGGCGTAAATGTATCCGCCGTTCACCGAGTAGCTGGAGGGGAAGGACGCCAGCCAGCCGCTAAGGGTGGCGGCCTGGGCCGGGCTTATGTTCGCCGCTGCCGCGATACTGGCCGCATTGGCCGAATAGCCGGTGGCGGCATAAGCCGCTCCGGCCGCGGCGGCGAAGGTCGGAACGGCGCTAGGATCGAAGCCGATTTCCATGCGGTTGTAGCGCTCAGTCGTCGGCAGTTCCAATTCCCAGCGGATCCCGAGATTCAGTGTCAGCTTGGGAGTAACTCTCCAGTCGTCCTGCATGAACAACGCACCCCACTTATAATTGGCCGAAAAGGGACTGTTAACGCCCATCGAGGCGTTATTCGGCACGCCCAGGAGGAAGGAAGCGAATCCCTGTCCGACCGGAGAGGCGTTGGACGTCGGCAGCGGACCATTAGTGTAGCTGCTACCGAACGAGATGTTCGGAGCGTTCACTCCGGCGGTGCTGAGATGGTTCTCCATCCAGTTGCGGGCCTCGGCTCCGAAACGCAGGCTGTGCTTGCCCTTTTGCCAGCTCAGCGTGGCGTTGAGCGTTTCGTTGGTGTTGTTATCGTAGTAACCGGCCGTCCCACCGATATTGTCAAATACGTCTCCGAAATTGATGTCCGGAAAAATGGCGGAGGATTTCGTGATCAGACCCGTCATTTGCGATGAGAAGCCCAGGGCGCCATAGTCTACCCCGGCGACCTTAGGCCCGTCGTCATACTTCTGGTAAGTCATGCCCAGTTTCACATCGAGGACCATGTTGGGCGAGAAAGTGTAGATATCGTCGAGCGCGCCCACATACGAGCTCCGGAGCTGTCTTTCCCCGGCGGTTCCGTTGCCGTAGGTATCTCCCCACCCTTCGAACCACTTATCCCAACTGAAACGCCCCATCAGGCGGTGCCTGTCGGAAAAGCTGTGATCTACCCGGGTGCTATAGGTGTCGTAGGTATCCACTTGCGGATCGACCCAGATATAGTTGCCCTGTCCGGCCGGGCTGATTCCAGCCGTATTGTTCGCGGGCGTGATGTACTTCAAGATGTTCGTGGCCACCGGGCTGATCATGTTGGCCGGGATCAGGTTGCCGGGAAACGGAGAGCGGCTTAGATCGGAGTGGTTCTTGATCGAGAAAGGATTGTAGATCTGGTATTGGCTGCCTAAGGCCAATAGAGCCGAAAAATCGCCGCTCCTTTCCGCCTGGGTCGGCACCGAATCCTGGCTCGACGAGGGCGTTTTGAAGGGGTGCCGCTCCATCGTGAAGAACCAGAAAGTCTTGTCGTGGCCGTTATAGAGCTTCGGCAGGAAAACCGGACCTCCTAACGAGAAACCGTAACGGTACTGCTCGGCGCTGTTGTAATACACGTAGTAGCGGTTAAATGGATTCTCCGCGGCGATGGACGAGGGATAGAACTGGTAGTGCGCCTCGCCGTGAAGAGCATTGGCGCCCGAGCGGCTGACCATGTTGAAGACTGCTCCCGACGTGTGACCCTGGGTGGCGTCGTAGACGTTGGTCTGGATCGTCATTTCCTCGACCGCGTAACTGGAAAGACTGATGGCCGGCCGCGTGTAACCATTCGCCGCCCCGTTTTGCCCGGGTCCGCCGACGCTCTCGTTGGCGACGCCGTCCAGCGTTATGTCGTTATGAGCCAGGCCGGCGCCGTTGGAACTGACCATCGTCAGTCCGTTATTCCAGGCCGGATAGGGAGTGCGCAGCTCGCCTTGCTTTGACATGCCCGGCGCGAAGGTCAGAAGTTCCAGTGCCGAGCCGCCCTGGATGGGGATTTCGTCCAATTCAGCTTTGCTGATGGTCGCGCTCTGACTCGCCTCGGTGGCTTGCAGCACCTCCGCCACAGCGCTGACCTGGATCCTTTCGTTCGTCTCGCCCAACTGGAGCCGAATGTTGAGCTCGACCGTTTCCGCCACGTGCAGTTCGATGTCGGACTGAACATTAGTCTTGAACCCCGTCTGGCTGGCCATCAACGTATAGTGGCCGGGGAGCAGGTAGGGGATCCGGAACGCGCCCGACTCATTGGCGACGGTCTTGGCGACGACGCCGGTTGCAGTGTTGACAAGCCTGACTGTCGCACCGGGGATCACCGCGGCGCTGGGATCGGACACGATACCGGTGATGGTGGCACCGGAATCTTGCGCAAGAGCCACGTTGGGCGCCAAACCTGAAAGCGCCAGCAGCCATACCACCGCAAGCGCTATGTTTGCAAAGTGTCGCATCTGAAGCGAGACCTCCTTGTGAAATGAGCCAAGCCCATGCTCAATGGGAGGAGGGCCCTCGCACAAGTCAATTCTCGGCGAATTAGCCGAGTCTTTTCAGTTCGTTAACAATGTTCGTTAACAGGTTTTACAGCCTGATTGTCTTGTGTTAGACTAATCTCGCTCAATTCCGAACCTGGACCGCCCAGGGTACGCCCTGGTTGGGGGGGCAGCCGGCGCCGGGCCCTCCGGTCCGGCTCTTGTCAGCCGCTCGCAAGAGACGGATCGTTCGCGGACAAGGGCGTTCGCCACACGGCAACTTGCCGCACTCGACCTTTAGGGAGGCGCAAGACAGGCCGGATTCATGAAAGAAGCTGGTTCAAATGAACGGTCAGGCCTTGTGGACGGCCTGCAGTCTGACTCACGGCGCCTTCTCGTGGAGCGGGTGGCGGCGGGTCCCGCCTTTGGAAGATCGAGCCGTCTGCGTGAGCTGTTTTTGTTCCTTTGCAACCGCATACCGACCGATCCAGGAGACGCGGTCCGGGAGCATGAGATCGGGATCGAGGTTTTTGGCCGCCACCCGGACTACGACACAGCTCAAGACGCCATCGTCCGCGTGCAGGTGTCGCAACTCCGCAAGAGGTTGGAGCAGTACTTCACCGCCGAGGTCCGGGACGAGCCGGTAGTGATCGAGATTCCCAAGGGGACTTACACACCGGTCTTCCGCAGCCGTGAGCCGGGTTCCTTGCCGGATCGCCCGCCTGAGGTGCTTCGGCCGCGTCCGCCCACGCGGGAGCGGTGGATTACAGTGCTCTCCGTTTTGTCCATCAGTGGGGTTCTGTTACTGGCAGGACTCCTGTTTGGGCCATGGCGCCTGACCAGCGCGGCCCGCCCCGCCGGGGATGTCGATCGTCTGTGGCGCCAGATGTTCGACAATGGGCGCCCGACGTGCATCGTGCTCTCCGATGCGATGCTCGGGTTGTTCGACGACGCAATCCGGCATCAGATGTCCCTGAACGAATACCGGGACAAGATTTTCAGTAGTCTGAGCGACGAGCGGTTAAAGGACCCGGTGGAGAATGCCAGGTGGAAGGAACTACTGACTGGGACGTACTTCACGCACATTTCCGACGCCCGGTCGGCGGCGCAGTTCTCGGTGCTCAACGCGGCCCATAACCTGCCTACGGAGATCGTTTTCGCGGGGGACTTTGCGGTGAGCTACCTGCAGTCGCACAACCTCATTCTGGTGGGTACCCGGCGGACGAATCCCTGGGTGGAATTGTTTGAGGACCAGTTGAACTTCCGCAGCGTATTTGAAGAGACGCGGCCGATGGGGTCCTACTTTCAGAATCGCTCGCCCCTTCCCGGTGAGAGCGCGACTTATGCTGTCCAATGGAGAAAGCAAGGCTACTGCCGGGTGGCCTTTTTGCCCAACCCCAGCCGAAGTGGAAACGTTCTGCTGGTTTCTGGAACCGACATGGCATCCAGCGAAGCAGGCGGGCAGTTCATCAGCAGCGAGCGTTGGGTCCAGAACCTGTATTCGGCGCTCGGATCAAGCCCGAATGCGCGGTTGCCGTATTTTGAGGTTCTGCTCAAGGTCGACTACATGACCTGGAACACTCCTAAGTTCGAGTTGGTTGCCCACCGCACCCCTAGATTCTGAATACGTGAGTCGGCCGGTGTTGCGGCGTCGCTAAACCTGATTCTATGGAGCGGGAGACGGGGCTCGAACCCGCGACGTCCAGCTTGGGAAGCTGGCATTCTACCACTGAATTACTCCCGCTCGACGGGGCGCTACAACCAGATTCTAACAGATCAAGGCAACAGCGAATCTGCTCTGCGGCTGCTATGGTCCGTGGATTTCAGCGCGTCAACGGCTCTTCAATCCACGGCGGCGTGGCTTCGATCAGCCGCCCCAATTCCGGTTCGACTTCCTCCATCCGCAGCTTCATCTGCCAGGCGATTTCGCGGTAGCTGAAGTGCCCCTTCACGCCGCTGCGCAACTTCGCGATGTACTCCGCTTCGGCGAAATCCATCTTGAAGAGAAACCTCGACCGGGCGCCAAACGCCGTCAGGTACTCCCGCCCCGGCGCCGGCAGTTCAGCCGCCACAGCGGCCGCCTCCCGCAGGGCCGCCTGGTAGATTTCGTCCGCGCCCGCTTCGACCACCGCGGCCGGCGTCTCCCACCCGTGCTCCCAGGTGTAATCCTGTCGGAACTGGTGGCAGCGCCGATGGCGGTGCAGGTCGCGGTACGCGCCGATGTCGATCGTCATGTCGAAGACGTACGGTCCGCCGCGAAACGCGCGCAGCAGTTCGTCGCGCCGCGCTCGTTTCCCCAGCGCCACCCCGGTCACTTCGTGCAACCTCGTCCGCGGCCACGCGCACGCCAGTTCGTACAGTTCGCGGTACGGGCGTGTCGTCACCGGGTAGAGCAGCGTCGCCACGATATCGGCCAGCGTGTCGCTGGCCTTCACCAGCTCCACTGCCCGTGTCTCGAGGCCGCTTGGAGCGGGCAGGTTCTGCTCCGCCCACAACTTCAGATCCGCCTTCGCCCGCGCGGGATAGGGATCCGGATCCACATACTTGGCCAGCGTCGGCGCAGTCGCCTCCCCGTCCTCGCCTTCCTTCCACGGGACGCCCGGCGGCGCCGCGCACGCCGCCGCGGTCTCCGCGCCGATTTCCCGCAACTCGGCGTACTCCGAACCCTTCCAACGCCGGATCTGCCGTTCCAGCGTCCGGATGCTGGTCACCTGCCCCACGCCCGTCGGAACGCCCAGGAACAGCAGGTAGCGCGCCACGTCGTACGCCCGTGCCGCGAGGTTCCGCTCATACGCGCCGGGCTTCATCTCCGCGGGTCGCGGCAGCTTCTCGTGTAGATACCCGAGCACCTTCTCGTGCACCGCGCGGTACGCCGCCAGCAATCTTTCGCCCGCGGCGCGGTACAGCGCCGCCTGCGCCGCGTCGAGCTCCGGAGGCGTCACATAACCCGCGCGCGAGAAATCCTGATATCGCGAGGACCGCGCCTGCCCGTCCCACAGCGCTTCGTCTTCGATCTCCGACGCCGCCAGTTCGGAGATGCCCTCGAAGCACACCGCCAGGTGGCCCAGGTCCGCGATCGAGGCATGCCCGTATTGGAAGTAGAAGCTCTCCAGGAACTTCGACGAATCGTGCGCGCGCACCCACTCCAGCGATTCCTGGATCGAGTCGGGCGAGCGGCTGTAGCGCGCCAGCGCGTACGCCAGCCGCTCCGGCGGCATCGGCCCGAGTGTGAAAACGCGCGGCTGTGCTGTCGAGTCGGACAAACCGTTATCATAACGGGTTGCGATGTTGATCCGAGTGAAACGCCTCCACCCCGACGCCCGTCTGCCGGCCTACGCCCACGGCCCCCGCGAAGACGCCGGCCTGGACCTGTGCGCCTTGCAGGATACGTTGCTCGAACCGAACGTGCCGGCCGCGATTCCCACCGGGCTGGCCTTCGAGATTCCCCCCGGCTTTGAGGCGCAGATCCGCCCGCGCAGCGGCCTCGCCTTGCGCCACGCGGTCACTCTTCCTAACGCCCCCGCGACCA
>JBEKHU010000229.1:0-5854 GCA_050012115.1 Bryobacteraceae bacterium
GGGAGCGCCTTAGCGAGGGGCAGACCTCAGAATAGGACAGTCGGCATTTGCACGGTATGGCGGCAGAAGGGGAAAGGACCTTCCGGTTTCCGATTTCCCGTTTCGGGATCGGGCGACGATCCTAAGAAAGTGTGCCGTGAGGCACCGCGTGCATTAGAGTGAGCAGAAGAGCCACGCATGCCGAGCACGCGCGCCTTGAGATAGAGACGTCAGTCCCCGGCTTTCACGTGGTAAGAAAGCAGCCACAAAGACGATGAATGCGGAACGGACCGAGGTTGGCGCGGGAGGAGGGTCCCGTGATGAAGATTGGCGTTTGTACAGCGATCTGCTGGTGCCTGGCGGGCGCCGCCTATGGCAGTGGGCAACGCCCACATGTTGAGAGGAAAGATCTCGACAAGCCGACTGAGATTCAGGGCCATCCGTGCGCGGCAGGGTATGCCTGGTTTTACGACGGCGGCGCCTTGAATTCGTGCCGCGTGGCGCGCGATGTGCCGTTTGGCGAGGCCCGCGTGGGCGCCGGATCGTGGATCTACCTCACAAGTGACGGCAAGCCGCAGTCCGTTTTCTTGCGCCACGATACGCGCATCGGTCCAGCGACTTGCATGGGGAGCGCGATGGGCCGGGAGGGCATCACGACGGTGTTCTTTCCCAGCGGAAAGCTGAAGCTGTGCTTCCTGGCCGACGACCAGGAGATCCAGGGCGTGCCGTGCGCGCATGGCGGCTTCTTCAGCGAACTGTTCGGCGGCGACGCCTCGACAAAGTTCTATGAGAATGGCGGGCTGCGAGCGTGCCGGCTGTCGAGAGCAGCGACGGTGCGCGGCAAGCGGTTCGCCAGAGGCGCGCGCGTTGAGTTTGATGAGGACGGCCGGATCAAGTAAGCAGCGCCGCGGAACTCCGTTCCGGAGTATTCCAATGGGTGCTGATCGGAGCGGTGAGGATGAGCTGCATGCCCGCGCGTTGACCCCGCTCAGAGCCGAGGCATAAGAAGACAAAACGGGCAGGCGAGGCTCGCGGCGGCGGCGGGAGGGTGTAGCCTGGAGGCGTGGATCCGCTGCGCACACAACGAGTTTCCGAGACGATGCGGGAGGAGCTGTCGGAGCTGATCCGCTTCGAGTCGGCCGATGCGCGGCTGAGCGGGGTGGATGTGTCGTTGGTGGTGATCGCGCCGGACGGGTCGCGGGCGGATGTGCTGGTGTCGCTGCCGGCGGGCAAGGAAGCGCGGCAGCAGGCGATGGAGGGGCTGATGCACGCCAAGGTGTACCTGCGCAAGCAGTTGGCGGCGCGCATCGAGCTGTTCCGAATGCCCGAACTGAGGTTCGTCGCCGACACCGAGCCGGTGAGCGACCGGCCGCTGAGCAAACTACTGCGGCGGGTGCGGCGGGGACGGCCGAAGATGGAAGCGGGGACCGGTCCGGAGGGCCCGGTCTGACGTCCATCCCTTAGAAAATTAAGCGTTTTGTTGCCGAACTTGGGTTCCGGTTGTACCCTAGTGTCAGGGTTGCGCCCCCGAGCCGGCGCCGCATTCAGATTGGCTTTCAGAAACTGGACTCTTGCTTTCGGCCTGATGTCGTGGCTGGCCGCGGCGGCGCTGGCCGTGCCGCCGGAGCCCGCATCCAAGCTGCTGCGGTTGGAACGGTCGCTGGATGTGATGGGGACGACATATACCGTGACGGTATATGGCGAGGACCAGTACAAGCTGGACGGGGCGATCGACGACACATTCGAAGAGGCGCGGCGGTTGGACCGATTGCTGTCGAATTATCGCCCGGAAAGCGAATGGAGCCGGGTGAACCGGGAGGCGTACAAGGCTCCGGTGCGGGTGTCGGAGGAGCTGTACCAGCTACTGGACGCGTGCCTGAGGTACAGCCGCGAGAGCGAAGGCGCGTTCGACATCACGGTCGGGCCGCTGATGAAGATCTGGGGTTTCTACAAGGGGACGGAGCATATTCCACACCGGTCCGAAATCCGCAGCGCGCTGGACCGGATCGGGTACCAGCACATCCACCTCGACCCGCCCAGCCGGAGCGTGCGATTTGACGCCCCGGTGGATATGGATCCGAGCGGGATCGGCAAGGGCTATGCCGTTGACCGGATGGTGGATATCCTGCGCCGCGACAGTGTGAGCACGGCCCTAATTTCAGCCGGCCGGTCGAGCATCTACGGGTTGGGTGCGCCGCCCTCGGAGCCGCGCGGCTGGCACATTCTGCTGCCCGACCCGCGCGACACGCGCAAGACTGTCTGGGACATCTATCTCAAGAACGAATCGATGTCGACCTCCGGGACCACGGAGAAGTTCTTCGAGGCCGGGGGAAAGACCTACAGCCACCTGATGGACCCGCGCACTGGTTCTCCGGTGCAGGGAATGCTGGCGGTCTCGGTCGTGGCACCGAAGACGCTGGACAGCGAGGCCTGGACGAAACCGTATTTCGTGCTCGGCCGCGAATGGGCTACCCGGCACAAACCGAAGGAATTTCGAGTCTTTATATGCGAGGAAAGAACGGAGAACGCATGCGTGTCCCTCCCATGAGCAGCCGTTTTCTCGACGCCTGCCGCCGCCGGCCGACCGATGTCCGGCCGGTGTGGTTTATGCGCCAGGCGGGCCGATACCTGAAACCGTACCGTGAGGTCCGCGCCAAGCATTCGATTCTGGAGATCTGCAAGCGCTCGGACCTGGCGGCCGCCGTCACGTTACAACCGGTGGAGATCCTGGACGTGGACGCGGCGATCATTTTCGCGGACCTGTTGCTGCCGGTCGAAGTGATGGGCTTGAAGCTGAATTTCGTGGCCGGCGAAGGGCCGGTGATCGATAACCCGGTGCGCACGTCCGCGGACGTGGACGGGCTGTCGACCTCCAATACGGACGATCTGGGTTACGTGGGCGAATCAATCGCAATGGTGACGCGGGCACTGAGCGGCAAGGTGCCGGTGATCGGGTTCGTGGGCGCGCCGTTCACCGTGGCGAGCTACATGATCGAGGGCGGATCGACGCGCAACTTCATCAATACAAAGACATTGATGTACCGCGACGAGACGCTGTGGCGGCGCCTGATGGGCAAGCTGGTGGACGTGCTGGGGCCGTTCGCGGTGATGCAGGTGGCTTCGGGTGCGCGCTGCATCCAGGTGTTCGACAGCTGGGTCGGAGCGCTGGGCGCGGACGATTACGTGCGCTACGTGGCGCCGTATTCGCGGGCGCTGATCGAGCGCATCCGCTCGACCGGTGTTCCAGTGATCCACTTCGGGACCGGGTGCGCGGGGTACTTCAAGGAACTGCACGCGGCTGGCGGCGACGTGATGGGCGTGGACTGGCGGCAGAACATCGACCAGGCGTGGATGGATATCAGCTACCGCTCGGCGATTCAGGGCAACCTGGATCCGGCAGCGCTGTTCGCGCCGCTGCCGGAGTTGAAACAGAAGGTCCAGGAACTGCTGAAACGCGTCGGAACACGCCCCGGGCACATCTTTAACGTGGGACACGGGATCCTGCCCGAAACGCCGGTGGAAAACGTGCGTGCGGTCGTTCAGATGGTGCGGGAGCAGCGGCCTTAGCCGGACGCGATTGCACAATCAATAGCTCACGAAGGAACCGGGCGTTGGAGCGGGCGTAGGAACCCGTTCGCCAGCAGAGAGTGAAGCCCAACCGGGCGGGCGCCGGCCGGGAGCGCCAGACGGCCAGCAACGCATGCCAGAAGCGTAATGACCAAGCCTCGAGCGATCATCATCGGCGGCGGGATCACCGGACTCGCGGCGGCGTACGAGTTCGCCAAAGCGGGGCGGCCGGCGATCCTGCTGGAGCCGCGGGCGCGGCTGGGGGGCGTTATTGAGACCGAGAAGGTAGAAGGCTGCGTGCTGGAGGGCGGGCCGGACAGTTTTCTGTCGGCCAAGCCGGCCGGGCTGGAGCTGATCCAGGAGCTTGGGTTGGGGTCGGAAGTTATTGGATCGAATGATCATTCGCGGGTCACATACCTGGTGCGCTGGGGGCAGTTGGTGCCGATGCCGGACGGGCTGCTGATGATGGTACCGACCAAGGTGCTGCCGCTGGTGTGCAGTCCGCTGCTGGGCTGGGGCACCAAAGTGCGGATGGGGTTGGAGTTCTTCCGACGGCCGCCGAGGGGGCCCGCGCCGGACCGTTCGGTGGCCGATTTCATCCGCGACCACTACGGCCAGGAGACGGTCGATTACCTGGCTGAGCCTTTGCTTTCGGGCGTTTACGGTGGTTCGGTGGAGCGGTTGAGCGTGCGCAGCGTGCTGAGCCGGTTCGTGGAGCTGGAAGGGCGCTACGGCAGTCTGACGCGCGGGGTGCTGGCAGCGCGGCGCCGGGCGCTGCTGCACCGGAAGGCTGACGGGAATAGCTCTGGCGCGCTGTTTCAAACGCTGAAAGGCGGGCTGGCGCAGCTCACGCGCGAACTGGAAAGGCGTATTGAAGGGAAGATCGAAGTTCGCCACATCGCTGCCGAGGGCGTGGAGCGCGCGGAACGTGGGTTCCGGGTGCGCGCAGGGGGCGAGGCGATCGAGGCCGCGGCGGTGATCCTGGCCACGCCGGCGTGGCAGGCCGGCCGGCTGGTGCGGAGCGTGGATGAGAACCTGGCGCGGAGCCTGGAGGGAATCGAGTACAGCTCGTCGATGACCGTGGCGATCGGGTTCCGGCAGAGCGATTGCGGTCCGCTGCCCGCCGGCTTCGGGTTTCTGGTGCCGGCGCGGGAGCGGCAGACGCTGGTGGCGTGCACGTTCGTGGGGGCCAAATTCCCTTACCGCGTGCCGGAGGGGATCGTGGTGATGCGGTGCTTCGCCGGCGGGGCGGGACAAGAGGCGGCGCTGGAGCTGGACGACGGCGAGATTCTGAGGCGCGTGCTGGGCGAGTTGGAGGAATTGCTGGGGTGGACGGCCGTTCCGCTGTTTACGCGGATTGCGCGGTGGCGCCGCTCGATGGCGCAGTACACGGTCGGGCACGAGCTGCGGCTTGGGTTTATCTACAACAGAATGAAGGAGCTGCCGGGGCTATACCTGGCCGGAAACGCGTACGACGGCATCGGCATTCCGGATTGCATACGCAGCGGACGCCAGGCGGCGGTGCAGGCGCTCACGCAGCCGGATGCCAGTGCGGCATAGATGCAGTCCGACGCACTGGCCGGATGCAGCGAGAATTAGAGAATCCTAATGGACGAGAAATGCGTCCTTAAGATTGAACATCAATTCTCCTTGGTCGGATCTAGGCCAGACCCCGCCGCGCCGTAAGGCATGCGGCGGGGTTTTTCGTGCAGGATTCACGCAAGTAGGCCATGCTAGGGACATGAGGATGCATCCCAGACTGTTTCTAATCACGACAATGCTGTCAGCGGCAGTAGCACTGCAGGCGGGCGAGGCCGACAACCGGCGGCTGGCGGAAGCCAACAGCATGTTCAAGGAGATCATGGACACGCCGGACCACTCCATTCCGCGCGATCTGCTGAGGGACTCGCAGTGCGCGGTGCTGGTGCCCGGCATGAAGAAGGCCGGTTTCATCGTCGGCGGGAAGTTCGGCCGGGGCTTCGCAATGTGCCGCACGGCGAAGGGCTGGAGCGGGCCGGTCGCGGTGCGGATCGAAGGCGGCAGCTTCGGTTTCCAGATCGGCGCATCGGAGACGGACATCATCCTGCTGGTAAGGAATAAGAGCGGGATGGACCACCTGCTGTCGAGCAAGTTCACGCTGGGCGGGGACGCCAGCGTGGCGGCCGGGCCGGTGGGACGCGAATCGACGGCGGACACGGACCTGTCGATGCACGCCGAGATCCTGTCGTAGTCGCGCTCGCGCGGCGTCTTCGCGGGAATCGCGCTGCAGGGGGCGACGCTGAGGCCGGACTCGGACACCGACAAAGAC
>JBEKHU010000230.1:0-5808 GCA_050012115.1 Bryobacteraceae bacterium
TCTCCGTGCAAGCGCTCCTCGGTGAGAACAAGATCGTCCATCTGGCGCGCATAGCGCAAGTACAACTCCATCCCCGCTCGTTCCCGCTCGCCCAGGCGATAGACGATATTGCCCGTCAGATACCGTTCGATCAGCCGGCGCGGCAGGGGCCGCCGCGAGGACTCCTCTTCAATGATGCGCTCCATCCGGCTCAAGCCATAGGAACACGAGGCTTCGAGCACGGCCGCGAGTTCCGCGGTGACCCTTTTGGCGGGGCCGGCCCACATGGCGAAGACGAAGGGCAGACCGGTCATCTCGCACCACTCCGCGCCGAGATCGAGGGAGGCCAGGCCCAGTTCGACGGGATCCACGGCCAGCGCGGAGTCGCCGATGAGCAGGGCCGCATCGCTCTGGGCGAGCATCGAGTCGAGGTCCGGAGCCATGGGCGCGACCACGGGCTCCGCCCCGTAGCGGCGAGCCAGGACGATGCGCGCAAGCTCGACAGAGGTGCGGGAATTCGAATCGCCGGCCAGCGTGCGGATCTGGCCGAAGGGCGTTTTGGACACCAGCAGGATGCTGCGGACCGGGCCGTGGCAGGCGATGCCGATGGCGGGCACGCCCGTGAGCGCCTGGCGCTCCATTTCGATGACCGGCACCAGACCGACGTCGGCCGCGCCGGACTCGACGCGCCGGGCGCACTCGCTAGGCACGGCGAACTGCAGATCGACGGCGTCGTGCTGCGGTCCGTGCGCCATTCCATAAACCAGGGGTACGGTGTTCAAGAAGCTGACCGCGCAAACTTTGGGCTTGTACAAGAGTGGGACCCCAGGATTCAACTGTGATTTTAACATCCGGCGCGTGGAGATCAGTCCGGGCCCGGCTCTACGCCCCAGCAGCGTACGGATCAGCGCGGCTTGCCGGCAGGGGTCGCCAGGCCGTCGCCGGCTGTCTTCGCATCAGCCGGCAATCGGGCCGGGGAGGATGGGTCTGGAGAACGCCGGGACCCGGCGTCGCAAGCGTCCGACACTCAAGTGGGCACGCCGAAGCGCGGCAACACCCACTTCATGAGTGCGAAGTAGGCGGCCACGACAAGGATGGGCGCAATCCAATCCATGAATTCAGTCTGTCACTTTCCAGGATGCAGAGCGCCGGGCGGGCGTGACACACCGGCGGGGCGGAATCCGGTCCGAAGCGGCGTCACGGTGGAGTTGCACGGCGAATTCCGGCCGCGCCTGCGCCATTCTGGTCAGCCCTCCTCGCGGATCGAGGCCAGCTTGCCGGCCACCAACATCGCGATCTCAAGCGACTGCTCGTAGTTCAGCCGCGGATCGACCTCGGTCTCGTAGGCTTGACTCAAATCCGCTTCGCTCAAACCGCGTGCGCCGCCAGTGCATTCCGTGACGTTTTCGCCGGTCAGCTCAATATGGACGCCGCCCAGCCGGCTGCCGCAGGCCTGGTGGATATCGAACGCCTGGCTGAGCTCTGTTTCGATATCGTCGAACGAGCGCGTCTTCAACCCCGTGGAAGTGGTGCGCGTGTTGCCGTGCATCGGGTCGCACACCCACAACACGATCTTGCCCTCGCGCCGTACGTTCTCCAGCATCTTCGGAAGCCCGTCGGCGACGGTCTCTACTCCGAATCGATGAATCAGCGTCAGCCGGCCGGGCTGATTCCGCGGATTCAGGATGTCGCACAGGCGCAGCAGGTCGTCGAGCTTCGTCGCCATGCCGACCTTGACGCCGATCGGGTTCTCGATGCCACGCACGTATTCGACATGGGCGCCGTTGGGCGAGGAGGTGCGGATGCCGACCCACGGGAAATGCGTCGACAAATTGAACCAGCCGGTGCGGCGCGGGACGCGGCGGGTTTGCGCCTGTTCATAGCCCAGGTGCAGCGCTTCGTGGCTGGTGTAGAAGTCGATGCGGTCCGTCTCGCCGGCGCGGATGCCCAGGATGTGCTCCATGAAACGCAGCGAGTCCTTGATACTGCCGACGCGGCGGTGATACTCCGCCGCCATCGGCGAGAGCTGCGCCCAGTCGAGGTCCCAATACTCGGGGTGGTGCAGGTCGGCGAAACCGCCTTTGATCAAAGCGCGAATGTAGTTGAGCGTGATGGCCGCGCGCTCGTAACCGGCGATCAGCAACTGTGGATCGGCGGTCCGCGCTTCTGGAGTGAACTCCGGCCGGTTGATCAGGTCGCCGCGGTAGCTCGGCAGCCGCACGCCGTCGCGCTCTTCGTAGTCCGACGAGCGCGGCTTGGCATACTGCCCGGCGAAGCGGCCGATGCGGATGACCGGGCACTGCGCGCCCTGCACCAGGGCCAGGCTCATCTGGAGAATGATCTTGAGCCGGTTGGTGATGCGCTGCGAGGAGCACTCCGTGATGCGCTCGGCGCAATCGCCTCCCTGCAGCACGAAGCGTCGTCCCATGGCTGCTTCGGCGAGCTGCTCCCGCAGAGCGATGATCTCCCAGCTTGTCACCAGGGGCGCCAGCTCCGCCAGCTCCGCCAGGGCCTGTTCCAGCGCCTTGCGGTCGGGGTACTCCGGCTGCTGGAGCGCTGGATAGTTCGTCCACGAGGACGGACTCCAGGCACGCCCACCTTCACCGGCGGCCGGGTTTTTCTGTTCGGCCGGCATGAAATGATCAGGGTAGCACGCGGCGGCCGGCGTGGAAGCGCGGCGTCGGCCCCTATGCGCCCGTCGCCACCAATTCTGCCGACGAGGGCCGTGCCCGCAACCGCCGCATCGAATGCGTCGCTCAGCCCGGATCGCCGGCTAAAACACCGTGCATCTCACCGTGCGCGAACCGTGTTTTTACCGTGAAAACACCGTGTTTGAACCGTAAAAACACCGTTTTGGCGTGCACCGTGCTTCACGGTGGATCTGCTGCAATAATTGGACTTATTGAAATTTCACCGTGCATTTCACCGCACATTAAGACGCGTCACCGTGCGCCACGGTGGATCTGTTGCAATCAAAGGAGTTAGAAACATTAACACGCGCATTCTTGCATGTTCGCCGTGTTTCACGGTGGATCTGTTGCAACGATTGGAGTTACTCGAATTAAAGTGCCACATTAACACGCTCCACCGTGCGTCACGGTGGATCTGTGGCAATCAAAGGACTTATTCACATTAACATGCGCATTTTTGCATCTTCACCGTGTATCTATGGTGATCTAAAGGACTTATGGACAATTCACCGTGTTTCGCCGTGCAGGGTGAAATCACGGTGTTTTTGCGGTGTCTTGGGGGGTATTTTCACCGGCCGGCTACTTCCTCGATGCCTGCAACGAGACTTCGCCACGCAGGCGGGCGGAGACCTGGCGGCGCATCTTTTCTCCTTCCGAGGAGGTGAACAACAGCGCTCCCTGGGCGACGCTCTCCAGTTCTTTGTGGTGCCACGGAACGTGCATCAGACCGGTGGCGCCGTGGCTGCCAATGCCCAGCAGGAGATGACCGAGTTCGTGCGCCATCACGTGGCCCAGAATGGCCGCGTGCAGCGACTCGTTTGCTTTGGCCAGCTCTTCACAGCAATGCGCGCACACCTGGGCGGTCATGCCGAATCCGCCGTCTTCCGGCAGGAAAGCAGAGCCGAATGTGGCCTGCGACAGGCCGATGCGGTCGGCCATGGGGCGTGAAAGGAGGCGCAGCGCCAGCCGGGCCGGCGACACCGGGAGCTGGCAGGCTGGGAATTGCGCCGCCTGGTCCGGAGTGAGGGGGCAGTCAAGCCATTCCGTCTCGATGCCGGTGCGGCTGTAAATCCGGGCCGCCTCGCGCTCGGCCCGGGCCAGCGTTTCGGGGGACACCCCGGCATAGTTGTAAACGAAGACCTGGATTTTCGATTCCGGCCTTGGGGATTGTGCCTGCAGCGTGCCAACCAGGCCCAACAGGAACCAACTTCCGACTAACGTTTTCATTGATCTCGCCTCCATCGCGAGACCAAGAATTCGTTATTCGGAGGTGACCCTCAATGCACGGGGGCTGGATTAAGGCTGGAGCCGATCTGGACCGCCTCCGGGGGGATCTGTACCAGCAAACGATTGATTGGAAGAGAGTTATCAGATTGCCTGAACCGGTTGAAGCAGGATGAACGCTGTGCTACTCTACTCGGGTCCAGGTGTTTCCTTGGAACCCTCCGCGACGGTCCCCAACACAGTTCGTTTCGGCTTGTTCGAGGCGGATCTCGGGACGGGAGAGCTGCACAAGCGCGGGCGGAAGGTGCCGCTGCAGGACCAGCCGTTTCAGGTGCTGGCTTTACTGCTGAGGCGTCACGGCGAGATCGTCACGCGCGAGGAATTGCAGCAGGCGCTGTGGCCGGCCGACACGTTCGTCGAGTTCGAGCACGGCGTCAACACGGCGATCAAGAAGCTGCGCCAGGCGCTGGGGGATTCGGCCGAGAATCCGCGCTTCATCGAGACGCTGCCGCGCAAGGGCTACCGCTTCATCGCTCCGGTTGAAAACCTAGCGGCGCCGGCCCCGATCCCGGTCCCTGCCCCGGTCCCGGCGGTTCGCAGGCGAGGGTGGTGGTGGATGCTCGCAGGCGCTGGCCTGGTTGCCGTCGTCGCCGGGTGCGCCCTGTGGCTGCTGAACAGGTCCGGGAAAGCAACGGCAGCCATGCCGGTTCCGGTTCCCCTGACCGCCTACCCGGGCCGCGAGTTGGGGCCGAGCTTCTCTCCGGAGGGGGACCGCGTGGCGTTCTCCTGGAACGGCCCAGAGCAGGACAATTCCTCCCACATTTACGTGAAGCAGATCGGCGCCGATGTGCCGATCCCTCTCACAAAGGGCCCGGGCCCTGACGTTTTTCCTGCCTGGTCCCCGGACGGACGCTGGATCGCCTTTCTGCGCATTTTGTCCGGCGAGAAAAGCAGCGTAATCCTGATCCCGGCGGTGGGGGGAGCCGAGAGAGAGCTCATGGAGGTTGTCGGGGGAGGGGAGGATTGGGCCGAGGGCAGAATGTCATGGCACCCCAACGGCAAGTGGATGGTGATTCCCGACAAGAGCTCGGCCCAGGAGCCAGCCTCTTTGTTCCTGGTCTCCTTCGAAACCGGCGAGAAGCGCAAGCTGACCGCTCCGCCCAAGGGTCTGCTTGGAGATGTGGCCCCCGCAGTTTCTCCGGACGGGCGGGCGGTGGTATTCACCAGGGCGATGACCGTTTCGGGGGGCTCCGACCTCTTTCTGTTAGAACTGTCCGAAGGCCTCAGCCCGATAGGGGAACCAAGGCGCGTCACTTTCTGGCAAAGATACACGAGTGAAGCGGCGTGGTGGCCCGACGGGAACTCGATCCTGTTTACGTCGGGTGATTCCTTCAGCAATAAGACATTGTGGCAGATGGCGATTCGTGGAGCCGGGCGACAACCAGGGGAACCCGAGCGGCTGCCGTTCGGCGGGGAAGGCTACTTTTTTCTGCCGGCGGTTTCCCGGCAGGGCCGCGTGGTTTACTCGCAGAGCGCCGTGAATGCGCATATCTGGCGCCTGGAATTGGGCGGCAGCCACCGGGCGGAGAAGCTGCCCATGAACTCCTCCCGCCTGGACCACGTTCCGCAGTACTCGCCCGACGGCAAGCGCATCGCGTTTGCTTCGACCCGGTCGGGCAGCGACGAGATCTGGGTGTGCGAAGCCGACGGGTCGAACGCGGTGAAGCTGACCTCCTTCGGCGGCCCATATGTAGCAAACCCTGCCTGGTCGCCGGACGGACGGCGCATCGCTTTCCAGGCCCGACCCGGAGGGGTCATTGAAAGCTACATCGTCAGCGCGGACGGAGGAAAGCCAGAGCGTTTGGGCATCATTCACAGCGGAAATGTGTTTTCTTCGTGGTCGCGAGACGGCAAG
>JBEKHU010000231.1:0-5802 GCA_050012115.1 Bryobacteraceae bacterium
CGATGAAGGTGATGGCGCCCGCCGCCCGCGCGCGGAAACCGGATGGGCCGCTGGCGGCGCTGAAGTGGGTGCTGCGCGACACGCGCTTCGCGACGACGATTCCGAGCATGACCGACATGGAACAACTGGAGATGAACTTCCGGGCCATGGCGGAGCCGTACGGCGCGGCGGACGAGAAGGTGCTGGCGCGGATCGACGAGCGGATCCGGCCGCTGTACTGCCGGATGTGCAACCAGTGCACGGGGAAGTGCCCCAAGGGCGTGCCGGTGGCGGAGACGATCCGCTATTTGTCCTACGCCGATTTCTACGGGCAGTTCGCGCTGGGCCGGGAGCACTTCCTGGCGCTGCCGGAAGAGGCGCGCGGCGTGCGCTGCCGGGATTGCGGCTCGTGCCAGGTACGATGCCCCAACGGCGTCCACGTGGCGGAGCGCCTGATGCGTGCGCAGGAGCTGTTCGGCTAGCGGCTGGCCCGTCGCTCGCAGAGAGATAAAACGAAGGGGACAGACGGCTGAAGTCTACAGGGCGCAGAGGCGACAAGGCGTTGATAGAAAGAGCAGTGCGCGCCCAGGACAGAGTCAGTCCCCGGTTTTCGTTGGATCATTGCAGGCAAGAAGGCCACTCCGCATGAGGAAGGCGGGCCAGAAACCCCTGGCGCAAGGTTCCGCCGATCACCCTTGGATCTTTGATCTCGCCGTTTTCACGAGCGCAGACGGTCGGATCAGAATGCTTATGGAATGGCGTGAAATTGGACAATCTGGTGCGGCATAACACCCAGAATTGGGTGTTTCCGAGTTTTGTAGAATTTTTCTACAAACGCTCCCAGCCAATGCGGTTCTTCTCAAGTAAGCATAGGCAAATAAAGACTGTTACTGACTGAAAAGCCCTCCAAGATCAGGATCAATCGCCGCGGCCCGTGGCGGACGGGAGCCGGCTTGCGCTGGCAGGAGAGTTGCATAAGCGGCGAGCAGTCCTCAAATCGTGTTTCCCCGGACTGGCGCTGGAACCAGAAGGGGAGAGAAGTGGGAGGTGCCGACTTGGCCTCACGCCCTGCTTCGACCTACGATCTCCTCCGCGCGCACGGCGTTGATCGTCGTTCCTTCCTGAAGTTCTGTACGGCCACAGCGGCAGCCCTGGGACTGGATGCGTCCCTGGTGCCGCAGGTGGTGTCGGCCATGGAAAACAAACCCCGCATTCCGGTCATCTGGCTGCACGGGCTGGAGTGCACCTGCTGCAGCGAGTCGTTCATCCGCTCGTCGCACCCGATCGCCGAGGACATCGTGCTCAACATGATCTCCCTGGACTACGACGACACGCTGCAGGCGGCTGCCGGATTCCAGGTGGAAGAGATCCGGAAGCGCATCATGAAAGAGCATGCCGGCAACTACCTGCTGGCCGTGGAAGGCAACGCACCAACGAAAGACGGCGGCGTCTATTGCACGGTCGGCGGCGAGACGTTCCTCGACATCCTCAAGGAGACGGCGGAGCACGCGAAAGCGGTGGTCGCGTGGGGTTCCTGCGCGTCGAACGGTTGCGTGCAGGCCGCCAAGCCCAACCCGACGGGCGCCAAGCCGGTGCACGAGATCCTGCACCGGGCGGTGATCAACGTGCCGGGTTGCCCCCCGATCGCGGAGGTGATGACCGGCGTCCTGACCTACATTCTGACCTTCGACGCATTGCCGGAACTCGACCGGATGGGCCGGCCGAAGATGTTCTACGGGCAACGGATCCACGACAAGTGCTACCGCCGGGCGTTCTTCGATGCGGGCCAGTTTGTCGAAAGCTGGGACGACGACGGAGCGCGCAAAGGGTGGTGCCTGTATAAGATGGGGTGCCGCGGTCCCACGACCTACAACTCCTGCTCCACGGTCAAGTGGAACAACGGCGTCTCGTTCCCGATCGGTTCCGGCCACGGCTGCATCGGCTGCAGCGAAGCCGGTTTCTGGGACAACGGACCCTTCTACCAGCGGCTTTCGCCGGTTCTGGTCCCGGGTATCGACGCCACACCGGATCAGCTCGGCAAGACCTTGACCATTCTCACCGCAGCCGGCGTCGGCGCCCACCTGGTGTCGCACTGGGCGTGGAGAGCGGGCAAATCGTTCGCTGGAGAGAAGGGCAAGCCACCTGAAGAGGCAAAGCCTGAAGAAGGAGGCAAGTGAGCCATGGCGACTCGAGTCGTTGTCGATCCGGTCACCCGCATTGAAGGCCACCTTCGCGTGGAGGCGATGCTCGATGACCAGCGCAAGGTCAAGGACGCCATGTCGTCGGGCACGATGTGGCGCGGGATTGAAGTCATCCTCAAAGGCCGCGACCCGCGCGACGCGTGGGCGTTCTGCGAACGCATTTGCGGCGTCTGCACGACGGTGCACGCCCTGGCGAGCGTCCGCGCGGTGGAAAATGCCATCGGCATCAAAGTCCCGCAAAATGCCGAGATCATCCGCAACATCATGTTCCTGACCCAGATGGTGCAGGATCACGTGATCCACTTCTACCATCTGCACGCGCTGGATTGGGTGGATATCGTCTCCACCCTGAAGGCCAGTCCGGCCGGAACCGCCGCCCTGGCGCAGAAAGTCTCGCCTTCCTGGCCCCTGGCCAGCGAGGGCTACTTCCGCGACGTGCAGGCCCGGCTGAAGAAGTTCGTCGACTCCGGGCAACTCGGGTTGTTCCAGAACGCCTATTGGGGCCACCCCGCGTATAAGTTGCCGCCGGAGGCGAACCTGATGGCGGTGGCGCACTACCTGGAGGCGCTGGCCTGGCAAAAGGAGATCATCAAGATCCACACAGTGTTCGGGGGCAAGAATCCGCACCCGAACTACCTGGTCGGGGGGATGGCCTCGGCGATCTCCCTGCAGAGCGACAACGCAATCAACATGGAGCGCCTGAATCTGGTGAAGCAGCAGATCGACCGGGCGCTGGAGATCGTCGAGCAGATGTACATACCGGATCTGCTGGCCGTGGCTTCGTTTTACCTCGATTGGGCGGCCATCGGTGGCGGGCTCGGCAACTACATGACTTACGGCGACGTGCCGCAGAACGGCATCGGCGATATCAGCAGCCTGCGGTTCCCGCGCGGCGTGATCCTGAACAAGAACCTGGGCGAGGTTCTGCCCATCGACCACACCGATGCCGGCCAGATCCAGGAGGAGATCTCTCACTCCTGGTACTCGTATCCCGCGGGGCAGTCTTCACTGCACCCATGGGATGGAATCACGGAACCGAATTACACCGGCCCCAAACCTCCATACAAGGAACTCGACGAAACGAAGGCCTATTCCTGGCTGAAGGCGCCGCGCTGGAAGGGGAACGCGATGGAGGTGGGCCCGCTGGCACGGGTCCTGGTGGGCTACGCCAGCGGCAAGCCAGAGTTCAAGGAAGTGGTCGGCGAGGCGCTTGGCCGGCTGAAGGCCCCACCCGCCGCACTCTTTTCGACCCTCGGCCGGACCGCCGCCCGGGGTCTCGAGACGAAGCTTGCGATCCACTGGCTGCGGGAAGAGTACGACCACCTGGTCGCCAACCTGAAGGCCGGCGACAGCATCACGGCCGACACGCGGCTGTGGGATCCGTCCACCTGGAAGAGCGACTGCAAGGGCTACGGATTCACGGAAGCCCCGCGTGGAGCGCTGGCGCACTGGATCCACATCCAGGACGGCAAGATCGCCAATTACCAATGCATCGTTCCCTCGACGTGGAACGCCTCGCCACGGGATGCCAAGGGCCAGCATGGGGCCTATGAAGCCGCATTGCTGGGCACGCCGCTGGCCGACCCGCAACGCCCGTTGGAGATTCTGCGCACGATCCACTCCTTCGACCCGTGCCTGGCCTGCGCTTCCCACGTGTTCGGGCCCGACGGCGAGAAACTGGCCGAGGTGGTCGTGCGCTAGGAGGCTCTCATGGCAACCACCTACGGGCGACTGGATCTGAAGCCCTCCGAAGCGAAATTCGGGCGGCGCTATGTGTGGGAAGTGCCGGTGCGCATCAGCCACTGGATGAACGTCGTGTGCGTCCCCACGCTGTTTGCCACCGGACTGTACATCGCCAGCCCGCAACTCTCACCCAATGGGGAAGCCTGGCAGCACTTCTTCATGGGGCGGGCGAGGCAAATCCACTTTCTGGCCGGCTACCTGCTGCTGTTCAGCTTCATCCTGCGCGTGTACTGGTTCTACATGGGGAACAACTACGCGCGGTCAGGCTTTCCCTTCGTCTGGAGGAAGGCGTGGTGGGCCGACCTGCGGGCGCAGGCGCTGCAGTACCTGAAGCTCGACCGGGGGCACGTCCACCTGGGGCACAATGCCCTGGCCGGAGCGTCCTACACCTTCTTCGTGATCTTCCTGGGATGGGTGCAGATCATCACCGGCCTGGCCATGTATTCGGAGAACAACCCGGGCGGCTTCTGGGACAAACTCCTGGGGTGGGTGATTCCGCTGCTGGGCGGGGCCTACCAGACGCGCATCTGGCACCACACCTGCGCCTGGGGCTTTGTCGTTTTCCTGATCCTGCATCTGTACATCGTCCTGTACGATTCGGCGCAGTTTAAGAACGGTCTGATCACGTCCATCATCTCGGGATACAAGTTCTACGAGCGCGGTGATCTCGACCATGACAAGTGGCTCACCTGAACAACACCCGGCCCGGGCGCCCGTCCTGGTGCTCGGGCTGGGTAACCTGCTGCTCGGCGACGACGGCTGCGGATTGCGGTTGTTGGAAGAGCTCTCCGGCCAATTCCCGGACCGCGGTGTAGAATTTCTCGACGGTGGCACGATGGGGCTGTCGCTGCTCGGGCGCCTCGAAGATCGTTCGGCGATCCTGATCCTCGATGCCATTGGCCTGGGAGCCGCGCCGGGGACGATCCATGTGCTCCGCGAGTCCGAACTGGGAGCACTGCGCGCGCGCCGCGCATCGACGCCGCATGAGGGAAATGCGCTCGAATTGCTGGAGGCGATGGTGCTCCTGAACGGGGCGCTGCCTCGAATTGCCGTGGTTGGGATCGAGCCGGAGATCGTTCGCACAGGGGCCGTCCTTTCCCGTACGGTCGAGCGAGCTATCCCCCGCGCGCTGGAGCAGGCGCGGCAAGTCCTGAACGAGATGCTTTGAGGCGGAGAGCGGTTCTCCTCGTACTGCGAGCTGGGGTCGTTCCTGAGCTCGGCGCACGTTTGCCTTTTGTCTGGCTGGCGATACCGATACCCATCCCTGAAGCCATCGTCCGCCTAAGTCGAGGCTCCGGAAAGGGTTTGCACACGATTCGGTAATCCTTGCCCTGCGCCGAGCCTTGATAGCAATTCCAGCTCACCCGCTTTTCTCCCAACGAAATGCGGTTGAGCGCCGAAAAGACTATATTGGGCATCCATTCGGCATTAGAGCCGAATTGAGGCCTCCTGAGCGGAATGTGAGAGTTTTGCGCCCCGCAGCCGACAATACAGTGAATCGGTGCACCTGCCCGAACGGATGGGGTTTCCGCTGAGCTTGAAAACTCGCGCAATTTCGTCATGAAGTCAGGTGGCAGGGCCAATTGCATCTGATAATCAGATATGATTGTCTTGTTAGTTTAGAACGCATCTTGGAAGCGAATGATGACGGTCTCCGCACCCACCCACACCCCCCTCAAACCAGACGAGCAGGATTTCCTAGACGGTTTAATCCGGAAATACCACGGACGCCCGGGCATGCTGCTGGCGATCCTGGAGGCGGTTCAGGAGAAACACCCGAACCACTACCTCCAGGCCGAGGTACTGGAATACCTGGCCGCGCGCACCGGGATCCCGGGCTCGCAGATTTGCAGCGTGGCGACGTTCTACGCGTTGTTCA